>CBIGQT010000007.1:0-18485 GCA_966191655.1 uncultured Ginsengibacter sp. | reverse complement strand
TATATATAACCGCAAATTTTAAATTAGCAACCGGTGCAATGTAATTGGCAAATAAAAAAGCGACTCCAGTAAGGAATATGGATACAAAAAATAAAGGCCTCATAAAACGAAGCAGGGATATACCCGATGATTTTATAGCAACCAGTTCAAAGTTTTCACCCAATTTGCCAAAAGTCATTATTGAGGAAAGTAAAATGGCAATGGGCATGGCAAGTGTAACGAGCGTCGTGCTTGCATAAATAAGAAATTTAGTAAGGGTAATAAAATCAAGACCTTTACCAACCAGGTCATCAATATATTTCCACAATATTTGCATCATAAATACAAATAATGCTATGAAGAATGTGGCTATAAAAGGCCACACGAAAGCCTTAAGAATTAATTTGTCAAGCTTTTTAAACATGCAGTTAACCCTTAACCGGGCAATATATTATTATCTTTTATTGTAAATTTCGTTTATGAATCCTGAAACAAAAATACATCTTTCAAAATTTGAAACTGAACTCATACAAAACAAAGAATGGCGAAATGCATAAAGTTTACAAAAAAATATCAGACGATGAAACATCTTCGATTATTCAATTCTATAAGAATACAGGCGGCAAAATTTCAAAGGGCGAAAACTATAATGAGCTTCCTTATGTTATATTGGATTATCCTGCTTTATTTGTAAAGGGAAATATCTTCGCCGTCAGAACCATGTTTTGGTGGGGAAATTTTTTCAGCATTTCATTGCACATTTCAGGAGAAAAATTTCGATTACAAAATAATCTTTCAAAATCTTTTGTATTTCTGAAAGAATCTTCTTTTTACATATGCATTAATGAAGACGAGTGGCAGCACGATTTTGAGCCTTCCAACTATATAAAAGTATCAAAGTTGAATGTAAATGAATTCAATAAAATTTTGAAAAGAGACTTTATTAAAATCTCTAAAAATGTTGAATTGAATAAGTGGAATAGTGCCCCTGAATTTCTGACAGAATCTTTTAAAGAAATAATAGAATTTTTAAGAATCAGTTTCCCAAACGGTGAAAAAGATCTTTTACCTGGGTTTCCCAAAGTTGGCTTTGATCTTTAATTTCTTTTTTATCTGCAAAATCATTAATAATTAAAATCGTTTGATTCGTTACTTCAGACTTTTCTATGCTGAATTCAAAATACTCATCTTTTGGAGAATTAATCCAATGAAAGCGTATGGATTTATTTTCTTCGCTTTCTAAAACCTCCGCTTCTTCGCTGGAGCCATTCCATGCAAAACTAAAATGTCCGTCTTTATCTTCCACCTTATCAGCGAACCATTCCTGCAATCCGGTTGAAGTAGATAGAAATTCATATAAGATTGCCGGTGAGCATCTAACAGGATATTCCAATGTATATCTTACTTTCTTACTCATTTTTTAAATTAAACTGTTCGTATATGTGCAATAATAGAAAATAAATTAACTAACTGCCCTAATTTTATTCTTTTTTTTATTTATTCTTTCAATAATATAATTACAACCAAGATTTTACAGGATTAAATATCAACAAAAAATTAACATTTTTTTGGTTACATACTTAAAACTATCTAAATTACGTTACTACTCCGGATATTGACTACCACACCAATACTAGTTTTAAATTTTTAAAATAAGACTTATGAGTATGCGTCAACTTAAAATTTCAAAGTCTATAACTAATCGCGAAAGCGAAAGTTTAGAGAAATATCTCCAGGAAATTGGTAAAGTAGATCTTATTACCCCTGAAGAAGAAGTAAGGCTTGCACTTAGAATAAAGCAAGGCGATCAGCAAGCTTTGGATAAACTTACTAAAGCCAATCTTAGGTTTGTTGTATCTGTAGCAAAACAATATCAAAACCAGGGACTCACTTTACCGGATTTAATTAATGAGGGTAATTTAGGTCTTATCAAAGCTGCTCAGCGTTTTGATGAAACCAGGGGATTTAAGTTTATTTCTTATGGTGTATGGTGGATACGTCAAAGTATTATGCAGGCACTTGCTGAACAATCCAGAATTGTAAGGCTTCCTTTGAATAAAGTTGGATTAACAAACAGAATTGCCAGGGCATATACACATCTTGAGCAGGAATTTGAGCGCACGCCAACTATAGAAGAACTGGCTTTTTTTCTTGATATTGAAACAGAAGAAGTTGCCGCTACTTTAAATGTTGCTGCAAGACACGTGAGCATGGACTCACCGTTAAACGATGGGGAAGAAAGCACATTAATAGATGTATTAATTAATGGAAATGCGGACAGCGCCGATAAACAAATTATGTTTAACGATTCGCTTAAAAAAGAAATTGCACGCTCGTTAAGTGTATTAACCGAAAGACAGAAAGAAGTTATTTGCTTATTTTATGGTATTAATATGGAACAGCCATTAAGCCTTGAAGATATTGGAATGAGATTTTGCCTTACCCGTGAAAGAGTGAGACAAATAAAAGATAAGGCACTAACCAAGCTTCGCACCGCTTCAAGGTCGAACCTACTGAAGGAATATATGGGTGTTTAAAATTTTGTAAAAATAGTTTAAGTGAACATTTTGAAAAAGATGTTCACTTTTTTTATGCTTAATTCTCAATAAAGAATTTAAGAGATAAAAAAAATTATATTCTTTTATACAAACAAAAAATAGGATCAGTTTCATTTTTAGAAATTATTATTTTTTCTAAAATACCTTTGTTCTCATTCATGAATAATTATTTTAAAATAGGCAGGCTGGCGGCTACTTTTGGGTTAGAAGGGCAATTGATTCTTGAGCATAACCTTGGGAAAAAAACTTCATTAAAAGGTCTTGAAAATATCTTCATTGAAGAAACCAATGATTCATTTCTCCCCTATTTTATTGAAACAGGTAAAATAAAGAATAATAAAGAAATTTATATAAAACTTGAAGGAGTAACTACAAAGGAAGCTGCCAAAAAATTTATTAAGAAAGAAGTTTGGTTAATGGAAAATGATTTCAAAAAATTTTCCGCAACTGCTGCTCCCATATCGTTGCTGGGTTTCATGGTTATAAATGAAAATGAAGAACTGGGTGAAGTGTGCGAGGTTATAGAACAACCTCACCAGATTTTATGCAAAATCGTATTAGATGGAAAAGAAGCCCTCATTCCAATACATGAAGATTCTTTGGAAAAAATAGATAAAAAAAACAAGAAGTTGTTTTTAAATTTACCGGATGGGTTACTCGATATTTACAGAGATGCCTGATAAATGAAAATGTAAATTGCATACAATATATGCAAGCCTGCTCTTCAAATATTATTGCTCATTTCGATCTTGATTCTTTTTTTGTTTCAGTCGAATATATAAGAGATCCTTCATTAAAAGGCAAAGCGGTTATTGTTGGCGGAAGCCCAGAGCGGGGTATCGTTACTACATGCAGTTATGAAGCCAGGGCATTTGGAGTTCATTCTGCAATGCCGATGAAAACTGCTATGCGCTTATGTCCGCAGGCAATTGTTGTAAGAGGAACCTATGGCGAATATGGTAAATACTCAAAATGGGTAACACAAATTATTGCGTCGAAAGCGCCGCTTTTTGAAAAAGCTTCTATCGACGAATTTTATATTGACCTAACGGGCATGGATACATTTTTTAATCCATTACAATGGACGATTGATCTGAGAGAACTGATCATAAATGAAACCGGCCTGCCTATTTCTTTTGGCATTGCAAGAAATAAAATGATTGCAAAGATGGCAACTAATGAAGCAAAGCCAAATGGATTTTTGCAGGTACCACTGGGGAAAGAAAAGGAATTTTTAGCATCGCTGGAATTGAATAAAATTCCCGGAGTTGGTGAACAAACTAACCAGGTTTTGCAATATCATGGGTTTAAATTTATCAGGGATATTCATAATACTACTTCTGAAAATCTCGAAAAGATTTTAGGAAAATGGGGAGTTGATTTGTGGAACAGGCTGCAGGGCAATCATCACTCAACTATCTCTCCTTATCATGAATCAAAATCAATTTCAACAGAAAATACTTTTGAGGAAAATATTATTGATGTAAATAAACTCATGAGCGAAATTGTGCGAATGACCGAGAAGATTGCATTTCAACTAAGAAAAGAAGAAAAAGTTTCAGGATGCGTTACTATTAAAATCCGCTATCCCGATTTTGAAACAACATCCCGCCAGGTAAGCATTCCTTATACAAACGCAGATGATGAAATAATCCCGGTAGCTAAAGCTCTCTTTCATAAATTATATAAAAAGGGAATGCCCGTAAGATTGTTGGGTGTGCGGTTGAGCGATTTAACTAATGATGCTGTTCAGACCAATCTTTTTGAAAACACAGAAAGAAAAAATATTTTATACAAAGCTATTGATGATATAAAAAACCGGTTTGGAAGCAATAGTGTAAACAGGGCATCAGGCAAATCAAATAGAGGCAAAAATAATATCGTGTAATGTTTTCTTCTCCAAAATTTTTAAAGTTGCATCTCTTGTAATAGTCATAATTTTACGCATCCCGCAATGTTTCTCATCGCAGTCTTCGCATTTTTCATAAAAATTTAAACTTACACAAGGCAACAACGCAATCGGACCGTTAATAACTCTTATAACAGTTGCAAGGTTTATTTTTTTTGGTGAAACTTTTAGAAAATACCCACCTCCTTTACCTTTTTTACTTTCAAGGAGATCTACTTTTTTTAATTCATTTAAAATATTTTCAAGAAATTTCAACGGAATCTTTTTTTTAGAAGAAATATCCGAAATCAAAACAGGGCCTTGCCCGTAATTTTCGGCCAGGTAAGAAAGCGCCCGGAAAGCGTATCTTGTTTTTTTAGAGAGCATTATTTTATTTAAATATTTTTTAAAAATACTGAGAAGGCTATTTTCTCATGTATGCAAATTTATAAAATATTGCCTACTAAATTGGTAGGATATTAATATCTTTACAAAATCTTTTAAATAAAATTTATAATTATGAGTTTACAATTAGGCGATAAAGCCCCTGATTTTACCGCAGAAACAACAGAAGGTAAAATCAATTTTTACGAATTTCTTGGCGATAGCTGGGGTGTGCTTTTTTCTCATCCGGCTGATTTTACACCGGTTTGCACAACAGAACTTGGCAAAACAGCATCCTTAAAAAGCGAGTTTGAAAAACGTAATGTAAAAGTACTTGCTGTGAGTGTGGATCCTTTAGATAAACATCATAGCTGGAAGAATGATATTAATGAAACCCAGAATGTTTCTGTGGAATTTCCTATTATAGCTGATGAGGATAGAACTGTGGCTAATTTATATGGAATGTTGCATCCTAATGCTTCTGCAACTGCAACAGTTCGTTCATTATTTGTGATAGGTCCGGATAAAACTGTTAAACTGATGATTACATATCCGGCATCTACGGGAAGAAATTTTATTGAAGTTTTAAGGGTAATTGATTCTTTGCAACTTACTGCAAACCACAGTGTGGCTACTCCAGCGGACTGGAAAGCAGGCGACGACGTAATTGTGGTTCCGTCCGTTAGTACTGAGGATGCTATAAAAAAATTCCCTAAAGGAGTTAAAATTGTAAAACCTTATTTACGTTATACACCTCAGCCAAACCTGGATTAAATTTTAATTTTATTTTCTAACTCCTTTTCTTTTTTAATTGCTGCAATAAAGCCTTTAAATCTTTTGGAAGAGGAGCTTCTAAAGTATGCAGATTTTTACTTGCATCTTTAAAAGATAGTTGATACGAATGTAAGGCCAGCCTGTTAACCAGTGGCCTTTCTTCTTCATCTTCCCTGCTTAATTTATATTTCTTTTTAAATGAAGAAAGCAAAATAGGTTTCCCATCTCCATACAATGGATCACAAGCAATAGGATGACCTGAAAATTTCATGTGAACTCTTATCTGGTGGGTTCTTCCGCTATGAATATTAAATTGAATTGCCGAATAAATTCCATAATCTTCCAACACCTGGTATTCAGTTAAAGAAGACTTTCCTTTTTTATTTATTGCCATTATACCTTTATGAAAAGGATGTTCTGCAATGGGCTCATTTATAGATCCCGTTTTATCCGGGAGGCTTCCGATTATAATTCCGAAATAAATTTTTTGTATGTCTCTTTTCTCAAATAGCTGGGAAAGATATTTATGGCTTGTTTCGTTTTTTGCAAACAAAACAATGCCGCTTGTATCACGGTCAAGCCTGTGTACAATAAAAATTTTTCCGTAATGCTCTGATAAAATTTTATACAATGACAATTGCGTTTCATCGTGCCTGTCAGGAATTGTAAGCATACCCGAAGATTTATTCACAGCAACGAAATCTTCATTTTCAAAAATTATTGAAACACCTTTTAATCCCATTGCATCAATTGAATTCTGACGTGTTAATATTTTTGTTTTCTTTAGAAGTAGTTCGAATAGATTTTTGTTTGTTCATGTATTTCAATAAACGAATTTCTTTTTCACCTAAGTAACGCCATTTTCCACGCTCTACATTTTTCTTGGTAAGATTTGCATACATAACTCTGTCAAGGCCCTTTACTTCATAACCTAAATGCTCAAAAATGCGACGCACAATGCGATTGCGGCCGCTGTGCAATTCAATTCCTATTACTGTTTTATCTTTTGAATCTGCGTAAGCTAAGGCATCTGCGAAAATTTCTCCGTCTTCTAATTTGAGTCCGCTCAATATTTTTTCAAAATCATGTTTGGTTAATGGCTTATCCAATTTTGCTTCATACACTTTTTTTACATTGAAGCTTGGATGTGTAAGTTCCTGTGTAAGTTGTCCATCATTAGTAAGCAATAAAACGCCTGAAGTATTTCTATCCAATCTTCCAACGGGATAAATTCTTTGATCGGTAGCATTTTTTGTAAGTTGTAAAACAGTTTTCCTGTTTTGCGGATCATCAGTAGTGGTGATATAATCTTTTGGTTTATTTAGTAAAATGTAAACAAGATTTTTTGTTACATATAATTTTTTACCATTAAATGTCACATCATCTTTTTCATTTACCTTAAATGCAGGTTGGGTTATTATATTTTTATTTACCGAAACCTTTCCTTCAATAATTAGTGTTACTGCATCTCTTCGTGAAGTAACACCGCAATGAGCTAAATATTTATTCAGCGGTATCTCAGAAACTCCTGCATTTTTTTTTGCATTGAGAGATACGGTTACAGATTTTTCTTTTTTTGTTTGAGGATATTTTTGTCTCTTCTCTATTTTATCTGCAGCAGGTAAATTGTTGGCAGAAAATGCTTTTTGACGTAATGCCCTTTTTTCTTCAAAATATCTTTCAATGCCAGCGGCCCTTTCTTTTTTGGCGATTTTTTTATCCTGCTTATGCTTTTCTTTTATTGCAGCATTGTTTTTTGGATTGATAAATTTCTTAAATGGTTGCTGACTCATGGAGAAGTGATTTGCTGTTTTTCCAACAGTAGTGAGCCACAAAGATAAAATAAAACAGGTGAACCAAATTTTTGATTCACCTGCTATTTTCAGAGGGAAATTATTTTATGAGTTTTTATTATCTTTTTTATTTTTCCAGTCATTCATCCGGTTATTTCTCATTTCTTCTCTTTTCTTTATCTGGTCTGCAGTAAGAATGCTGTTCAGGCTTTCCTTTCTGCTCTTACGTAAATCCATAAATTGCTCTTTCTTCTGTTCTTCGGAAAGAGATGAATTTTCTCTAATAGCTTTCATTTGCTCTATTGAACTTTTGCGCTGATCCTGAATTTTTGCAACCTGGTCATCAGTTAAGCTCAGGTCAGCTTTCATTTTATCCATTCTCTTTTGAGCCATCATTTCCATCTTTTCACTTCTCTCTTTTTTATCCTGCGCAATTTTATTTTTTTGATCAGGAGTGAGAAGCGCCTGGAACTTTGATTTTCTTTCATTTTCCAGCGCTGCTTTTTGAGTGCGATAGTCTTTTAAAGTTATATTGTCATCTTTCTCAAGATTTTTCACTTTAGCATTGTAATCTTCATTTAAAGCCCGGGCTTGTTGCTTTTGAGCGTCTGTAAGATTAAGCTGACCCATCATACCATGTCGGTGAAATTGATGCATTCCATGATTTTTATGATGCATTTGCGAATGAGATTGCTGCGAAGTATTATCTGTTGGATTTTTTGTTTGTGCGGTTGCGGCAAAAGTAATTGCTGTGAAAGCCGTTAATGCTATTAGATATTTTTTCATTTGTATTAAAATTTGTTGTTTAATAATAGTAATAAGACGTCAATCTATACACGCCGTTTAATCAGGATGTATAATAAACTGTTAAGAAAATTTATTGGGTAATATCTATGTTACCGGCTCCAGGTTTTTGTTGGCAAGTTGCCCGCAGGCAGCGTCAATATCCTTACCGCGGCTTATTCTCAGCCTGACATTTACGCGATGAGCAGCGAGGTAATCCATAAATTTTTGCGTAGCATCTTTATCAGGTTTTATAAAGCTTGCTTTATCAATGGGATTATATTCAATAATATTTACAAGATGTACGGGCACCTGTTTGTAAATTTTTATAAGATCATCTGCATCCTGAATGGAATCGTTTTCTCCTTTAAATAAAATATATTCAAAAGTGATGTCGTTTTTAGTTTTATTGTAAAAATAATTGAGCGCTTCAATCAATGCTTTTATATTATTGCTTTCATTGATGGGCATTATTTCATTTCTTTTTTTATCATTTGCTGCATGAAGTGATAATGCCAGATTAAATTTTACACCATCATCGCCCAATTGTTTTATCATTTTTGCAACGCCGGCGGTAGAAACTGTTATTCGTTTTGAGCTCATACCAAGACCATCCTGTGCAGTAATTCTTTCAATAGCTTTTAATACATTTTTATAATTGAGTAATGGCTCGCCCATTCCCATAAAAACAATATTGCTTAATTTTTTTCCATAAATTTTTTCTGCTACCTGGTTTAATAAAACAACTTCATCATATATTTCATCAAAGTTAAGATTGCGCTTCCTGTCCATATAACCTGTTGCACAAAACTTACAACTCAGGCTGCATCCTACCTGCGAAGAAACACAGGCTGTTTGCCTGTTATCTACCGGTATTAATACGCCTTCAACCAGGTGTCCGTCATAAGTTTTAAATCTTGTTTTTACAGTTCCATCATTGCTATATTGAGATGCATCGGTATTAATTACCGGTAAAGAAAAATTATCTGATAAATGCTGCCTTAGCTCTTTACTAAGATTGGTCATGTCTTCAAAACTGGTAGCATGCTTTTGCCAAAGCCATTCCCACACTTGTTTAGCCCGGAATTTTTTTTCGTTGATCGTTGCAAAATATTCTATTAGTTCTTCAAAAGAAAGCGTTCTAATATTTTTTTTAGAAATCATTTTGCAAAGATAGATTTTGTGACAATGGATTGTGACATTAAATTGTTTAGTTGGTAATAAAATTGCGAAAGAGGCTTTTGGCTAAGTGAAAGTTTGATAATTTGTATAATAAAACAAACGTCTGTATTGTGACACAATCATTTGGAGGTTTGAACTAAAGAATTTTACTTTCTATTATAGTAGTATGGTTTTTTTAATAGCATCCAGGCTTCGCTCAATTGGGAATAAAAAATAAAATCTGAACTTTAAGCTAAAAATTAAAATGAATTCAATACACAAAGAACAATTAGAACAACAAAGAAATACCTGGAACCGCTATTCAGGAGAATGGAAAAAATGGGATAATTTCATGATGAATTTAATGCGGCCCGTTGGTGAAAATTTAATAGAACCGCTTGAATTAAAAGGCACCGAACATGTGCTGGATATTGCATCAGGAACGGGGGAACCCGGGCTTACAGTAAGCAAATTATTACCACAGGGAAAAGTTACCGGCATTGATCTGTCTGAAAAGATGGTAGCAATTGCAAACGATCATGCACAGCAACGTGGTATCAACAACTACAAAAGCCAGCAATGTGATGTCTCGAACATGCCATTTGAAGATAACTTTTTCGATGCCGTAATTTGTCGTTTCGGGATTATGTTTTTTCCGGATATAACGGTGTCCATAAACGAAATGTTACGGGTATTAAAACCTGGCGGAAAACTGGCAGTTGCTGTATGGGGGGCGCCGGAACGAAATCCCTTTCTTACATTAATAGGCAAGACGGTTGCGGAAAAACTTGGCTTACCCAAACCTCCGCCTGACGCACCGGGCATATTCAGATTTGCCAAACCGGGTGCAACGAGTCAATTGTTTATTGATGCCGGATTGCAGAATGTAACTGAGTCGAATATTTCCGGCGTAATAACTCATGATTCCGCCGAACATTATTGGGAAGTATCAGTTGATGTTGCAGGCCCGGTAATGGAAGCTCTAAAAAATGCCCCGCCAGAAGTAGTAGAAGATATAAAATCCACTGTACTACAAAAGACTGAAAACTTTGCAAAAGATGGTAAAGTGTATGTTAATTGGGAAGCTATCATAGCAATCGGTAAAAAGAAATAATAAATCCAATATTAGGTTAACAGCAAATCATTAACGTATCAGGAGCCTGCTGATTTGCGGCATATTTTTCTTTTTCTTTAAGTCAATACATCGACAGAAATTTAGCCTTCATTTTTATAAAATAAGTTCCTGTTTACCTGCTTATGCAGTCAATATTTCTTTTCAACAATACGAAACAATTATCTTGCGGAAGATTAAATAATATAAAATGGAGACTGTTTATGTTGTCGATGCATTGCGTACTGCCATAGGCCGGTATGGAGGAGCTTTAAGCACTATTCGTCCGGATGATTTATTATCTCATGTAATACAAGCATTGATAAATAGAAATGGAAAAATAGATGTAAATGATATAGAAGATGTAATTGCCGGAGATGCTAACCAGGCCGGCGAAGATAATCGCAATGTTGCACGCATGTCGGCATTACTGGCCGGTTTACCGGTTACAGTTCCGGGCAATACTGTGAACAGATTGTGCGCAAGCGGATTGCAGGCAATTATGGATGCATCGCGTGCTATTATTTGTGGCGATGGAAGTCTTTTTCTTGCAGGTGGTGTAGAAAGTATGACAAGAGCTCCTTTTGTTATGAACAAAGCTGATGGAGCTTTCAGCAGAAGGTCAGAAGTATATGATACAACTATTGGCTGGCGTTTTCCTAATAAAAAACTTACAGATAAATATTATCCTTATTCTATGGGCGAGACGGCTGAAAATGTTGCGAAGCAATGGAAAATAACAAGACATGCACAGGACGAATTTGCATTGTCAAGCCAGTTAAAATATTTTGCAGCGCTTGCATCGGGTAAGTGGAAAGATGAAATTGTGCCGGTTGAAATTACTCCCAATAAAACAGAGCAAATCATTTTTGACAGAGATGAACATCCCAGAAAAACTTCTTTGGAAAAACTTTCACAGCTTAAACCGGCGTTTATAAAAGATGGAACCGTAACTGCAGGAAATTCATCCGGTATAAATGATGGGGCTGCCATGTTATTGCTTGCCAATGAAAGCATGATAAAAAAATACAATCTTAAGCCAATGGCAAAAATAGTAAGTATGGCTGTTGTGGGTGTTGATCCGGCTATTATGGGTATTGGACCCGTGCCGGCAACCAAAAAAGCTTTACAGCGTGCAGGCCTTACTGTTAGGGATATTGATTTAATAGAATTGAATGAGGCTTTTGCATCGCAATCTATTGCGTGCATTCATGAGCTTGGCCTCGATTTGGAGAAAGTAAATGTAAATGGCGGCGCTATCTCGATTGGCCATCCGTTAGGATGTACCGGCGCACGGATTTCTACAACATTGCTATATGAAATGAAAAGAAGAGGAGCGCATTATGGACTGGCAACAATGTGTGTGGGAGTAGGCCAGGGAGCCTCTATGATTTTTGAAAATGTTAGTTAAGGGAATTATTTTGCCGGCCAACTAATTTCCTTTTATATAATTCTCTGCAATTCTTTTTTAACCAGGTTTGAATTAATATAAACCGTTAACAGCAACAGTAAAAATGCAGTGACAAAAACACTCCAATGCAAAAAGAAGGAAAGGTTTTCTTTATTTACAAATGAAAGCTGAAGAAACAAAAAATGCATCATTTGTGTAATTATTAAAGCGCTTACAATTATAAATAAATAAACAGGCAGCCATGTTTTCGCAACACTGTCTGCCAGCCATTTTGGCGAATAACCTAACGTAAGCAATAGACGAAGATTGTCTTTGCTTTTTGCAATCATCAATTGTAAATAAAATGAAAAAAGCATTAGCGCCATTACAATTACCAGGATACCAAATACGCCTAATGCGCTGACAATATTTTGCAAAATACTTTTTATGCGGCTGAATTTTACCTTGTCTTTATTAAGGTGGTAATTCTGCCGGTCTAAAAAAGAAATGAGTTGTGGATTATTGGCATCTTTTGTTTTAATAAAAACTCTTGAAATACGTGTGGATGTGTCCCCACTGAAATGCAGGTTGCTCCAGTTCATAAAAGTTTTTGGAACTAATAAAGAATTAATGCGATCACTCAAGGCTACAATATTGGCTTTAAAATTTTGTGTGCCATTGGGGCCGCTGCATTCAAGCAAAATATTTATTGAAGAAACAGTTTTTTCTGAAAGCTGTGGCAAGCCTTGTGCAGGAGCAAACACGTTATACATTTCTAAAAAATCGGAAGAGAAGATAACCGGCACAACCGTTTGCCCGGGTTGCCATGTAAAAGAAGGTGGCACGGTATCAATAAAATCATTGTCAATACTTTCTAAAAAAAGATCGGTACTAAAAGGAATAATATCGCCTGCAGTAGCACGCACCCGAAACTGATTAGAAAGTAAAGGAGCTATTGCTTCAATGCCTGGTTGAGTTTTAAGCTTATCTAAATCTTCGCTGGAAAAACTATTATCTTTTCCCATGTTATCGTTAGTAATATTTTTTGAAATGGAAATGAAATCAAAGCCGGTTTTTCTGGGAGTGTTTTATATAAGCATTTGCTGAATATTGATAAACATTTGCATAGAAACCAATAGCAATAGAACTCCAATGGCTAAACCAAAATAGCCGAACATTTTTGAAAAATAATTTTTTCCTGAAATGATTAAGGGCTTAATATTTTTATATGATAATGACATTTAATGTTTGATGTACGATGTTTGAAAGCAATGAGACAATCAATAATTTAATAATCAACCAAATCTCTTCCTACAACATCAACACACGTTCTCCCTTTAAAAAATCGAGTGGTTTTAAATCAGCGAAGATCATTGCTGCATTTCTTTTTTCACATTCTTCATAAATAAGATCCATGGCTTTTTTTCTATTCACCTCATCGAGATGACTATACGGTTCATCTAGTAATAAAAATTCAAAAGGTTGCATTAAAGACCGGATAATGGCAATCCGCTGCTGCTCGCCATAGCTGCAGGTTTTTACCTTCTGATTTAATTTTGTTTCGATACCAAGCCTCGTCGCCATTTCATCAATTTTTCCCACTTGATGATATGGGTTTAATATTCTTTTTATTTCAAGATTTTCTTTTGCGGTCTGTTCTTCAAACAATCTCAAATCCTGGAAAATAATACTTATTGTATTTTGACGGAAAGAAGAAAAGCTTTCCGTAGAAAGCTTTTTAATGTTGGTAGCATCATAAGAAATAGTGCCACTATAATCTTTTCTTAACCCATAAATAAAATTTATTAATGAAGTTTTTCCCGTACCTGATGGTGCAACAATATGCAGATGTTCGCCTTTTTTAATTGTAATTTTTTTGCCCCACACCTGCGATTCGTCGACATTTTTTTTATCAATATAATCAGGTACAATTTCCTGCAGGTTTATCTGCATAATGTTTCAAATCTTTTATAAAAATTATTTGTGACCTACTGTGTCTATGGGAGGTGGAACCATCATTGTTGAATCCATAGTATTCATATCTGGCGCCTGTTCGGCTTTTTTCGCTTTCTCTGCTGTTGCTATTACATCAAAATAATTATTTAGCTGCTTAAGACTGTTGGTGCTTTGGTCAATGAAATTAATTTCTGTATTTCCAGTCATTGCTCCATCTTTAAAATCACCGGCTGTCATGAAAATGTTATTCCATAATTTAAGGCTTGCGTCCATAATAGTTTTATCCTCATCATGAACCTGGCTCTTTGCTGCATCTGCAAGAGTAAGAATTTTATGCAAATCAATATATAAACCAAATGGATGACCATTTATCTTATCAAGGAAATCAAATTTATTATTTGCATTTCCGGCCAGGTAGTCATTTAAAAAATGCTGGTGGTTGGTAATGGCAAATAATTTATCATTTTGCCCGTAAGCAATGCCGGTATCACTGTTAGTTCCCATTTGGCCTCCGATTTTTTTACCGGCCTCCATTAATTTTTGAAAACTTTGTTTATCACCTATAGAGGCTGAAAATAAAATATTGAAGTCAGGTTTGTAACTCATCGACATATTAGAATTGCCTCCGCCCTGCGAAATATTTGGCATAGTTACATCGCTTATTGCCAATGTAATATCACCCTTATTTGCCTTTACAAAATCATCAAGATTAAAACCAAGCTGGCTCGTTTGTGAGTTTAACATTCCATCCATGCCCGTTAGCTTAATCAATTCTTTTATGCTTTCCGGTTTAAAATTAAAAGCAAAGACTCCAAATATATTTTGAGAAGGAATGGTTTTAATCATATCTGTGTTAATGCCAGAGCCACTATATTTTTGTAAAAAATCGCTGAATTCTTTTCCGGCATATCCTTTTTGGCTAACATCAATTTTACCGTTATCGAAGTTTACTGTATAAGTACTGATATTGTCTTTAAAAAAAACATCGAGCTTAAGCATACCGAGCATACCCAGCGAAGAGGAGCTTTTCATAATTTCTTCCGTATTTATCCAGGCATGCATGTCACCCTTTTCTTTAAGCAGGTTCGTAAATTTATCACTCCCGGCAAGACTGCTATCAGACTTTAATGAAAAAACACTTTTGCAAACTGCAGCAAGTGTAACACTTTTATCTACTAACGGAGCCACATTGCTTTGGTTGAATGAACTGTTGTTCATTGGATTGAACTTCATGGCTTGTCCGGCGTCGAAGGCATACACGAAATGTTTATCATTCCAGGCAACTACCGTTTCATCTTTTAGAAAAAGCATGTTTAAATCTCCATCTTTTTTTATTGTTGCGCTTGAATCAAGATTTTTATTAAAGTCACCAAAATCGCTTTCACTTTTAATAGTTCCTTCAAGTACGATGTCGCCTTCCGTTGCGGAATTTTTGCTTACGAAAAAAATAAGACTCCCGTTAAGATCAATGCCGCTGTTTTCCGGATTATCAAGCAATTTTTTAGTCCAGTCCTTGGTGGAAGAATCACTGTAAGCTTCCCTGAACCAGCTTGTCTGTTTAATATCATCCCAGGTAATTTTTTCTCTAAGTGATTTGGTATTCAGTTCCATTACAAACATTGCGTTTTTAGGAATCATTTTACCCACCTCATTTTTTTTGCTGCATGATGAAAATAAAAATGCGGCTGAAGCAAAAAATAAAGCAAGTCTGAAAAAAGATTTCATAATAATTGTTTTAAGATTTTTGATGTGTGGATTTTATGAATAATGATTTATATAATTCAGAAAAACTAATTCATTTTTTTATTAATCACAAATTTTGAATAAAGTAACCTGTTCATACTTTAAAATATGAAGAAAGGTTTTCTAAAGGGATGGTTTGTTGTTCGGCCTTTAAAAGATCCTTTACAATACAGGTTTTTTGCTCCAATTCACTAGACCCAATAATTACCGCGAAAGGTATATTTTTTTTTGAAGCGTATTTAAATTGCTTATCCATTTTTGCATTTTCGTAAAACATCTCACAGCTTATACCCTGGTTTCTCAGATTCTGCATTTCTTTAAATGCAATAGCTGATTCTTTTTCACCAAGATTAAAAAATAAAGCTGTAGTTGATTTATTAATTTCATCCGGAAAAATATTTAGTTCATTCATTACATCATAAATACGGTCAACTCCAAAGCTAATGCCCACTCCCGGTATATTTGGCAAATCGAATAACCCGGTAAGGTTATCATATCTTCCGCCACCGCCAATGCTTCCCATCTCTACATTTCTTGCTTTAACTTCATAAATACTTCCTGTGTAATAATTAAGGCCTCTTGCAAGCGTGAAATCAATAGTTACAATGTTGTTACCGGTTTCTTTTAGGTAACCAAGAATAGTTTTTAATTCTTCAATTCCTTTTTTCCCAATCTCAGCCCTTCCTAATAATGATTCGGCCTTATTCAATTTTTCGTCGTTAGTTCCATCAATTTGCAAATAGTTTTCAATTATTGAAACCTGCCGGGCAGACAAATTATTTTCAGTTAGTTCTTCTTTTACTTTTTCAATTCCTATTTTGTCAAGCTTATCAATTGCAACAGTTATTGAGTTCATTTTTTCAGAGCCACCGCATACTTCGGCAAGTGCAGCAAGTATTTTACGGCTGTTAATTTTTACATCAACTTCAATCTTTAGCGTATTAAAAACCTGCAGGTATATCAAAGCAAGCTCAGCATCACTTATTAAAGAATTTGTTCCTGCAATGTCTGCATCGCATTGATAGAATTCACGGTACCTTCCTTTTTGCGGCCTGTCTGCCCGCCAAACACTTTGCATCTGATAGCGTTTATACGGCATTGTTAGTTTTCCATAATTCATAGAAACATAACGTGCAAAAGGGATTGTAAGGTCATAACGGAGGGCTCTTTCAGTAATTCCTTTATCATTTTTTCCTTCAAGAATTTTGTTGAAATTTTTTTGTACTTCTTCTTTTTTTGCGGGATTATCAAGCCCGTTATTTAAAATTTTAAAAATTAGCTTATCACCTTCATCGCCATATTTGCCGGTAAGCGTTTCAAGGTTTTCCATCGCAGGAGTTTCCAATGGTTCAAAACCATATAGCTCGAAAACATCTTTAATTGTATCAAGAATAAACCGTCGTTTACGAATCGTTTCAGCATTAAAATCTCTCGTTCCCTGTGGTAATGATGGTTTCATTTTTGCCTTTGGCTGAAGATTTATTTTTTAAGCCGCAAAAATATGATATTCAGTTGTACCTGCAGACTTATAATACAATGAACATTGTTTAATAAAAAAATGATTAAAATTTTCAAACCAATATTTGTGAAAAAAAATTAATCATGCATCTTACCTTAAACGGCGCCGGTTTTTGATTTAATAAATTTTTAACTATGAAATGCTTTGCGTTTCACAAAAAATATAATCATGAACCAGGATACAATTTTACAAAGTAATTTATTGGATATTATTTTTGAAAACAGGAATAAAGAATATGGGGCTTACATTTTAAGAAAATCGTATGGAAGCCGTATGCGAATTGCTTTATTTTTTATGATTGTTATTTCTTTACTCTTTTCTTTACTGATTTTAAAAAAATCGACTTCAGTTTTAAATTTGCCAAATCCTGTTATTGCAATTCGAGAACAAACAATTACTGAGTTTCATTCGCCATCAAGTCCTGAACATAAAATTGTAGCAAATACTACCCATCCAAAAAAGACAAGTAGTAAAGAGGAATTGCCTCCCAAAATTGTAGATTCAGTCAATATTAACAAAATACCTGCAACACCAACTGAGGCATTGCCGTCTTTGAATTCAACTGAACTTTCGGAAATAAATTCCCCATCTGGCGAAGGAGGTTCCGGTGGCAAATTAAACGTAAATGCCGGACTGCCTGAAGCATTGCCTGCAACGAAAACAAATAAGCCAGGTCCGGTGGCTGTTGCTGAAATAATGCCTCAATATCCCGGTGGAATCAGAGCGCTGCTTGATTTCCTGAAAAAGAATCTTCGTGCGCCGGAAGAGGTTGAAGAAAATAATGAGGTGTCAGTTAAAATAAAATTCGTTGTAAACTATGATGGAAAACTTGAAAGTTTCAATGTCTTAAAATCGGGGGGCACAGCATTTGACAATGAAGTACTAAGAGTGCTGAAGAAAATGCCCCTATGGATTCCGGGGAAAAGTAATGGAGAAAATGTGTCAGTTTATTACATAGTTCCTGTAAAGTTTACGAATGAGTTTTAAAAATATTGGGATGGCGTAACTTTTTTAAAGGCAGTTTCTTCATTTTATTTTATCTTGCCAACCGCTGAAGTAAATTTTAGAATATGAGTCTTGAAGAATTTGAAGATAAGCCTGACGCTAAGACGAAGCGCTATATTTTGATGAAAAGTGTAATGGATTTTGGAATGGGATTTATATATATAGGTGTTGGGATTATAATTTTTTTCTCAAGAGAATTTCACTTATATAACAATTTTACTGAAAGTACCCCGGCTAAAATTTTTGCGGTATTAGTAGTTATTTATGGAGCGTGGAGAATTTACAGGGGAATAAAAAAAGATTATTTAAGAGAAAGATGATTGTGAAATTGATAAATAAAAAGATGGACTGGACTGTAGTGTTTGCAGTTTTTTTGATATTTATTTTGAGCGGCTGTAGTGGCAGAAATATACGTACCGATCTTGATACTCCAAATAGCGG
>CBIGQT010000006.1:0-19273 GCA_966191655.1 uncultured Ginsengibacter sp. | reverse complement strand
TTATTTCCGAATAATGAATTTAAATCATCATAAATCTTTGCTTTAGTTGTAACGGAGAATTGTAAGGCAGCTTCTTTATTAATGTCTGTAACTCCAATTATTTTTACTCCGCGAATTTGTAAAAAAGAATTGGCTGCAAACAAAGCAAATCCACCGGCCCCAACTATTGCTATGTTTAGTTCATTTTTCACATCTTGTAATTAATATTTAAAAAATCAATTTCCTTTGCTTAATAAAACATTCACCGCAGCCTCGGCATCTGCGATTGCTTTTTCAGGAGTTTTTTTCCCATATACCACGCATGCTTCATATTCCTGTGAAATAATATCGAGCACTTCAACAATTACTTCTGAATTATCATCGCCTTTTAAATATGGTAGTTGTTTTACAAAAGGCATCAACTTAGGATTCGCTTGTAAAAACGAACTATAAAAGGAATCTGTCAATAAATTTTTTCGTCTGGGAAACTGGCCAGTTATTTTTAGAAGTTGCAGGTCGCCTTCCTTATCAATAATCGTCCTGATAAACTCCCACGCTTTTTGAGGGGCTTTGCATGTATTGAATATCACAATATTTTTTGGATCCGCATATGTATAGACCGGCCCCGCATGATCGTCAGGAACAATTTCTTCATAATAATCATATTTGAAACCCAGGTTTGGAATGCCTTCAAGATGAGTAATTTCCCACGGCCCCGTCCATTTTGTTGCGATAGACTGCGATACAAAAATATCCTCAGAAGCTGCTGCAGATTCTTTTGAAAAATAGTCATTCACATACAGGCTTTGCAAAAAACGAAAGACACCGATAGCATATTTATTATTGAAAACCGCCTTATTATTTTCAATCAAATGCCCGCCACCTGAAGCAGCAAGATATAATGGATAAAAGTTAAGACGCATTTCATGCCAGATTGGTTTAACAGCTGTATAGCCAAATCTTTTCTTTACAAAGTTATTGCTGTTATTCGCTTTAAATATTTGTGCAGCCCTGAGATATGAACTATAAGTTTTCGGAACAGATTGAATGCCGTTTGAGGTAAACAAATTTTTATTATAAATGGTCATTATCGGGTTTACCTTCCAGGGAACCTGGTAGATATGCCCGTCTGATGAAGTGATCTCTTTAATAACGGCGCTATCACATCTTGCATTTATAAAATCAAGAAAGCCCTTTAAAGTATCTAACGGAATCAGCACATGTGCATGCGCATACATTTCCACATTACCCTGCCACATATTGGCGTAAATATCGGGAGTCGTTTTTCCAACCACTGCAGCAAGTATTACTTCTTCACTGGATTGCCCTTCGGGTATTGGTTGCATGTGAATTGGTGCAGATGGATTATTTCGATTCCACGTGACCGTTAGTGTGTCGCAAAGTTTTATTTCCTGGTTATTGTTGGAACACCAGAACAGCAAATCTTTATCCTTATTTTTTCCACTCTTGCATGATTGAGTAAGAAAAAATAAAAATAGAATACACCAATATGTTTTAATAGAATTCATTTGAATAAATGGCCAACAATGATTTGAAATATCTTTTGAGAAAGATTTTATTAAAAAACCCCTACAGGTTTTTGAATTTTCTGCAGGGGTTTTCAAAAATTAATTAACCCTAAAATATTAGAGTGTATTTTGATTCGTAAAAATAGATTTCACCTGCGGTCCGTCTAACGCGATGTTATAGAACATTACATCATCCAGATCACCGGTCCAGAAACCACCCCAGGCAACCTGGTAGTCTCCGTCAACGGTAAGGTATGTACCGGTAGGCAGATCCTGTCCTATTACAAAATCAATAGGATTCGGAAGTGTAAAGGCATTTCCGGGAACGGGGCCGGAGGATGTAGCATCCCATGTTTTGACAAGATCACCATTAATATAAAAACTCTCAACACCTGAGGTAAAAGTAACAACTAAATTTACCCATGTATTTTCAACTACGGCGGTTCCTGCATCATCTCTATCATAAATAGTGGTATCGCCAACCGCTGTTCCTTTTACAACCTTTACAGTATAGAATGGCAAATGCCCACTTTGTAGTTGAAATTTATACCCATTCCAACGGTTTAAAGCAAGAATTGTGTACGTATCTGTGTTTATGGTTCTACCCGTTGATGACCATTTAACCCAAACACTTATTGACATCGCAGGAGGATTCAATGAAGCTTTATAAGGGACATCTATATTCCCGCCATGGTCAAAATGATAAGCCATGTTTGCACGCCCAAACCTGTCTGCGGTTAATGTTGGTGTTCCTGCACCAAAATAGGTATGACCGGTTGTAACGACTCCATTATTGCCACTACCTGATGAATCATTGGCATTGCCATTCATTTTCCAGTATCCGATAAGATTGGCAGCGGCAATTTCTTTAATGAGATGTGATCTGTAAGTTGCTATAGCTGCATTCAACTGTGCTACTGTATTATTAACTGTCGTTTGGGTAGCATTAGCATCTGCTAAAACTGTTTTTGATGAATTTAATGCTGAAGTTAATGCGGCTTTTGAGCCAACTTCGTATTCTCCAGGCTTTGTCCCTTCCACTGTATTATCGTTGAGGAATTGGGCAGTATCAACTGATTTTTGTAATGCAGCTTTATCTACCGGAACAGTAGGTGTAGAACTTTTGCTGCAGGAAATAGCTGCAATAACTAAAACGAAACACCATATAAGTGAATGTTTAAAAATCTTGAATTTAAGAATGGATGATTTCATAATGAGAAAATTTAAATTGTTAATTAATGTTTAGCGAAAATGTTTAGAGAACTGAGTTAATACAAAGCCTTATTTCTATCCCTTTCAATTTGAGGAATAGGAAAATGTTTATTCATATCGTAATTAAAATTTGGTTTATCAATCAGTGCCTGCATTGCGTATTCCTTACCCCAACGTATTATGTCGAAGTAACGATGAAATTCAAATCCCAATTCTACACGCCTTTCATGCTGTATGGCTTTGCGCACATCTGATTGGCTAAGGGATGTTATGTCAGGCAACAAGCCGGCAGGAATATTTGGATAACCTGACAAAGTGGAATCGTACAGGTAACTTTCCCTGGCTCTTTTTCTTACCCGGTTAAGAGGCGCTAATGCATCCACAGTGTGTCCCGATTCATTCAAAGCTTCGGCATACCATAACAAAACATCCGCATAACGGATAGCGATGTAATTAAGATTACCATCGCTTTTGTTAGCAACTTCGGCAAGCGATTGTTGGTGCTTCCGGGTAAGATAACCTGTGCTCGCTGACCATGCTTTATCAAATATTCTATTATTAAACCAAGGCATAGAATCGCGGCCCACCGTATAATCCAGCCGTGGATCATCAATGCCTCCAGCAGTCTTTTCAAACTCGTCTACAAAATTTTGAGTGGGTGCATTAAAGTAATATCCACCATCTATCTGCGGAGCAAAGTATTGGTTTAATTCACTGCCTAACTTTGGATCCTGGCCGGTTAAATGCTGTACAGCAAAAACGGATTCTATATTATTTTTAAAATACTGGTTAAAGTTTTGGGTATAAACGGGCATTAAATTATACACATTGCTATTAATAACTTTTGCAGCCGCAACTGCTGATTGATCCCATTTGCTTTCAAATAAATATGCTTTTGCAAGCAGGGCGTTAGCCGCGCCTGATGTGGCCCTGCCAACGTTTGCTCCGGTATAAGTTTCGGGAAGTTTGCCTGCAGCATCTGTAAGATCGGGTTCTATAACGGTTTCGAATACCTGCTGTTCAGTTGATTGAGCAATCTGCAACTGGTCAGGATCCAAAGGCACTAAAACAATAGGAACATCTCCGAAGATATTTACCAGTTCAAAGTAATAATATGCACGCAAAAATTTTGCTTCACCCAGAATTTGTAATTGGAGGTTCTTATCCATTTGTATTGCCGGAACTTTATCCAAAACAAGATTGCAGCGGGTAATGCCATCATATAACAAAGCCCACATACTTGCCAGGTTGCCATTAGTAGAATTGATATTAAAATCGTCAATAAATCCTATATCTGCCTGGTCGCCGGGATTACCACCTTTTGCGGCATCGTCTGATGCTACATCTCCAAATACCCACAGCCTATTGTTATTAGATGTTGTAAAGGCGAGCGGCTCGTAAGCTGCATTGATTGCCAATAAGGCTTGTGCCTGTGTAGTATAAAATTCGCTTTCGGGATATTGCCCAACAGGTTCTTTGGTAATAAATTTTTTACATCCGGATATCCAGAAGAAAAACAACAGAAGTAATGGCCTCACCCCAACCCCTCTCCAAAAGGAGAGGTCCGCGAGTACCTTTTCATATAAGTATTTGATAATATTTTTTTTCATACCCGATTGGTTTAATTAACCTCCTTCTACAAGCTCAGGATGACAGAAGGAGCATTATCTGTTTAAAAATTTAAATTCAATCCAACGATATAACTCCGGGCGCTTGGGTATGTTCCCCAATCAATTCCAGCGCCCACGTCTCCCCCATAAGTATCTCTTTTTACATTATCGCTAATGGTCATTTCAGGATCAAGACCGGTAAATTTTGTTAGTGTCCACAAATTCTGGCCGGTTACATAGATCCTTAAACTCTTTATATGAAGTCTGTCAATAACTTTTTGAGGAATGGAATAGCCTAACTGCACATTTTTTAATCGCACATAAGAGCCATCTTCAAGAAAACGGCTGGAAGGATATTTGTTATTCGAAGCGCCACTGAAAGAAACTCTTGGCATAGTATTGCTGGTTCCTTCTCCTGTCCAGTGTTCATCGTATACTCTTTGTGTAACATTAAAGGCACGATAAAAGCCTTCGATATCCATGTTTACCTGCGAATAAATCTTATTACCATATTGTCCCTGGAAGAATGCAGAGAGGTCAAAATTTTTGTATTCCAGGTTAGCTGTTGCACCAAAAGTATATTTTGGAATGGCACTTCCAAGGAAGGTTCTATCGTTTTCATCAATAACCCCATCACCATTTTGATCTTTGAATTTTACATCGCCGGGTTGTATATTTTTACCCTGGTAGGCGCTTGCAAATATGTCAGCAGCATTCTGAAAAATGCCTTCCTGTTCGTATAAATAAAATGAACCGATAGGATGACCAACAGTGGTTAGGGTTGCATTGTAGTTATTGTCAATTCTTCCGCCTGCAATTGGCTGTCCGTTGCTTAAAGAAAGTACTTTATTTGCAATAGTTGAAAAATTAATCCCGACATCATACTTCAGTTTATGGTCATTATTTCTAAAATTCAAATCAACTTCAAGACCCTGATTTTGCACTTTGCCTGCATTTAAATATGGAGGTTTGGCGCTGCCTCCGATTAAGGGAAGCGGCACAGGAATCAACATGTTCGAAGTAGTTTTGATAAAATAATCAACTGTCAGATTTAATTTATCCTGCCATATACCTACATCAATACCAGCATCCGCCTGTGTAGAAGATTCCCATTTTACTTTTGGATTACCACGGGTGGAAATAGTTGATCCCGGATTGCTGGCGGGTGTTACTCCGAATGGGTAATTATAGAGATTTCCTATAAGCGAAACGTAACCATAGTCAGGTATTTCCTGATTGCCCAATTCTCCGTAGCTGGCTCTCACTTTTAATTTAGAAATTGTATGTAAATGATCCTGCACCCATTTTTCGTTGTGTGCATTCCATCCAGCCGAACCGGAGAAGAAAGTACCGTACTGGTTATCGGGTCCAAATCGTGAAGAACCATCGCGGCGTACATTTGCAGATAACAAGTACAAATTATTGTACGAGTAATTTACATTTCCGAACAGTGAAAAAAGTGCCGATTCACTTTGACTTTCAGTAGCGCCGGTGGATCCTATAACTCCGCTTCCATTACCAATGAATCTGAAATTGGGAGTTTGATTTGCAAAATCGCGGTCTGTTCCCTGGTGAAAATTATTTTTATTACTGATAGCTTCTGTACCCGCAAGCATGGATATATTATGGACATTTCTGAATGTTTTAGAATAGCTAAATGTATTATTCCAGATGATGTTCATATTGGTTGAAGTGCCCACCGTTAGCCTGCTTGGATTATTGATACGATCATTAGTTCCATAATTTTCATCAAAGCGTTTATTATCTGTTATAATTGCATCAAGCCCTATATCTGATTTAAATTTTAATCGGTTTAAAATTTTATATTCTGCATAGAGGTTGGAAAATACGCGGTATTCAATTTCTTTGTTATCAGTTTTTGCTGCCAAAGCAACCGGGTTATAACCGTCACCAAAAAAAGCAGGATAAGCAGGAAGATCAGAATAAATACCAGCGCTGTCATACACAGGTATAGCAGGTGTCCGAAATAATGCATAACGAACCACACTTCCACCGTTACCACCATAACCGTCTCCGGAACTGCCTATTGAATTTTTTTTGGAATAAGAAATATTGATGTTGTTAGCAATGCTTAATTTATCAGTAAGGTCAATATTTAATTTCGACAATAATGAATAGCGCTCATAATAAGAATTGATTATAATACCATCCTGTTTAAAATAATTTCCCGAAATGTAATAAAGCGTTTTTTCGTTCCCACCTCTTACTGATAATTGATGACTTTGAATAGCACCATTTTGAAAAATAGCTTTTAACCAATCAGTATTTGCTGTTGCTAAACCATCGGGAATTTTAGGTCTTATTAATGCAGGATTGGTAATCCCGGCATTATCATTATCAGCTGCTTCATTGTATAGTTGAACATACTCTGCAGTGTTTGCCATTTTTGGAAGGTCACCGTGAGTTTGAACACCGCCATATCCTGAATAATTAAATTGAGGCTTTCCCCTTTTGCCGCCTTTTGTTGTGATAAGGACAACACCATTTGCGGCACGTGAACCGTATATTGCTGCAGAAGATGCATCTTTTAAAACGACTATTGATTCAATATCATTCGCAGAAAGAAAATTAATACCATCTTTTGTCGGTACACCATCTACAATAAAAAGAGGATTATTATCATTAATAGTTCCTACGCCTCTTATCCTTACAACTACGCCATCACCCGGCTGACCCGTATTTTGAGTTATTCTCACCCCGGGAACTTTTCCCTGCAAGGCCTGGTCAACACTTAAATCCGGTAATTTGGAAATACCGCCTACGTTTACAACGGACACAGCGCCGGAAAGATCACCCCGCCTCCGTGTTTGATATCCAACTACTACCACTTCATTCAATTCTTTGTTTACTGAAACCATTTTTACATTTAATGACGTTTCCCCGTTCACAGGTACTTCCTGTGTTTTGTAACCTACTATAGTAAAGATTAAAGTACCCGTGCCAGGAACATCAATTGAAAATCTTCCCTGCGCATCTGTTTGCACTGCTGTTTTGCTTCCCTTTACTGTAACAGTAACCCCTTCAAGAGGATTAGCGGAAGTATCAGAAACCACGCCAGTTACAGGGATTACCAGTATTTGGAAATTTACCTTTTGAATAATATTATGCGATTTTGAAATAACAAGGATAATATTTTGTTTTTCTGTAAAGCGAAGCTCAGCTTGTTTTGAAATAGTACTGAGTAAATCTTTTAGACGTTGTTGACCTTTCGTAAGTTTTACCTCCGTGGAAAGATTAATATCATTTTCATCATACGCAAAAGAAAATGATGTTTGTTTTTCAATAAGCTCGAATACCTGGCTCAAACTGGCATTACTGTAATTAATAACTACATATACATCATCAAGTGTATCATGTTTTGGATCATAAGCTTTAGCAGCTTGTATATTGATAAAAACAATAAAAAAACTACACATTGTTTTTACGAAAAATTTAAAATTTAAAATTTTACGCATATCAAGTAATTTATGAGTGCCTTTATTTAATAACAATCGTATCTCCATTCATCTCGAATGATAAATTTTTCACAAGACAAATATTTTCGATAATATCTTTTGCTGAAGAGTTTTTGAATTCGCCCGTAAATCGCCAGTCTTTTTTATTGCTGTTATTAATAACCGTTACGCCAAAAACGTTTTTAATTTGCCCCGCTATCTCATTAAAATTATTTTGCCTGAAAGAAATAGAGTTTTCAGGTACAATAAGATTTTTATATAAATGTTTTTCATTTCTTACATACACAGCTCTTTCGTTTGGCGCTAATAAAACAGATTGATGCGCCTGCATTTTGCGATCCATAATTTCAACATTTAATTTTCCTTTTAGTAATTCCACTACAATTGCAGAATCACCAGAGCTTTTTATATCAAAAATGGTTCCTAATACGGTAGCAATAATATTTTCAGCATGAACTTTAAAGGGGTGATGTACATTTCTTTTTACATTAAACTGTGCATTGCCAACAAGGTAAACATCTCTCTCTCTCTCATCAAAATGTAAAGGATATTGCAGAGAGCTATGTGGTGCAAGTGTTACAATTGTACTATCATTCAAAGTAAGACGTAATGGGGAATTAGCGTTGTTAACAGTCTCCACCAATTTTTTAGAATGATTATTCGAAAACATGAAAAACAATCCTCCAGCTGATATAACTAATAGCAATGGTATTAAATACCTTACTCTTCTTTTTTTTCTTTCGTAAGGCGGCAATGATCTGTTATAGGCAGCCGATTGAAAAACAAGTTGTGGTTTATTAATGGCATCCGTAATTTTTTTCAATTCTTCTTTATATTCTTCTTCGGAAACAGTTAGTGATAATGTGTTAATAATCTCCTTTGCTTCTTTTACCATAGAAATTTTGCCGGGATGATTTATGAGCCATTCTTCCCAAAATGATTGATCGTTTTTATTTGACTTAAAATGATAATTGATGAAAGATTCATCCGAAATAAAATCTTCAACATTGTAATTTTCTAAGGATTTTCTATCCATATTCTTAATTTCTTTCTTAATTTCTTTTAGTTTTTGGGAGAGCGCTTATAATTTTTTACGCACTATGTAATAGTATAGTGCATGAAACAACCCAATTTTACCGGTTATTTTAAAAGTATTTTTAAAGCAGACTTAAATGCAACGCCAAAAAAAGGGAATAAAGTTAAATAGAGACATTTTTCTTATAATAAAATCTTCATATTTTCCCGTAAACGATGTATGGCTTCGTGAATGATATTGTAAATAGTACGTGTAGTAAGCGAGGTCATTTCAGCAATGGCTGCATAACTAAGATTGTCAAAAAATTTTAATCTAACAATTTCTAATTGTTTTTTTGTAAGTGTGCCAAGAGCCCTGTTCAGTTGTTCCTTCAGTTCTTCGTCCTGCTGAAAAGCAATAAGCAATTCTTCGTAGCTGTATTCTCTGGTTTCATTATTTTCTACAGAATTCTGATATGACTTTTCTTTTATTGAACGCGATTGTATGCGACTGATCTTTCTTCTGAGCCATGTGAAAAGATAAGACTGAACATTTTCAACATCTTTGTTCAATGTGGACCTTGTATTCCATATGTCTAAAAATAATTCCTGGATACAATCTTTAGCCAATTCACGGTTAGCTGTTAAACTAAAGCCATAATAAAAAAGTGATTTATAATGTTTGTGATAAATAGTTAAAAAGGCTTCCTTATCACCATCAATAATATTATTCCAATAATTAATTTCCATTTAAATGTAATCATTATAATTCCCATAAGCTTAAAATGATTAAAAGACGAATTACTTACAAATGTAGTTCAATATTACAAGTGTGTTTTAAAGGATAATGCCAAGCTATAAAGCCACGCAAAAAATACCCATATTGGAGGGGAACTATAGGGACTGAGTTTGGTTTTATCAAATAATTCTTACACATTTAACGAATTAAATTTTAGGCAGAGAGAAATGAAATACAGAACCTTCCCCGGGTATGCTATCTGCCCATATTTTTCCTTTGTGCAGCGTAATAATATTTGAAGAAATATATAAGCCAAGGCCAAGGCTGGAAAGCATTCCCGTGTCGGGGCCATGTGCCCTGAAAGAACGTTCAAAGATTTTATTTTTATCACAGGGTGAGAAGCCAATTCCAAAATCGCGGACAGTTACCCTTCGCCATTTTTTCGTTCTCACTAACGGTTACGCATATCTTATTTGTTTCTTTCAATAAATAAGAAAGCGATATCTAAACGGCAGCTATTTAATTCTGGCGAGTGTATCAGTCGTAAGATCATAAATTATTAATCCGGGGGTCTCTCCCGATTTATTTTTCACAAAACTTATAGCTGATGGAAATGCATCTGCTTTAAATTTATTCTCTTTGATTGGTATTAGTTCCATTGCAGGGGTATCTTCCATTTCTTTAACACTAATCCACAATTTTTGATCTTTTACTGAAATGATCATTGTCCCATCGAGATGAGAGTCTGCATAGCTGCCTGTATAAGATGGATACAGATCAGTATTAAAAGGCACCGCCACAATTGGCTTTATTTTATTACGATCACCATAACCATGCTTTTGACCACATACTTCACAAAACGTGGGTTTTAATCCGTTGGCAATGTTGTGTTCAACCGGGTTGAGTTGTTTCAAGGCAACAAGAATGGCACTTAAGTCTGTATCAGAAATATTACTAAACTCTCTCCATGGCATTGAATGGTGCAATGTGCCTCCTTTCCCAGTTCTCATTATTCTTATAAATGTTTCACTGGTCCAACTGCCAATGCCTGTAATGTCAGGAGAAATATTTCCGCTTACCACAACCGAATCGGTTCCTCCATTGGCAATAATATTACCGCCACCAAAAAAACCAGGATTGCGTTTATACCATGCCGTATGACATCCTTCACATTCGCCAATAGTTACCAGGTATCGCCCTTTGGCAAGCAATGTTGAAGTGTCCGTTTGGGGAACGCTTACATCTTTCATTTCACGCGGCTCATTTTGTAATGCCTGTTCTTCTTCAACAGGCAACAAACGTTGTGGCAATTTATTTTTTACCGGGGGAAGCGAACGCAGGTAAACAATTACCGAAGCAAGGTCTTCATCAGATAAACGCTTATATATCCACCAGGGCATTGTAGTTAACGCCCTGCCATCATGCCCAATGCCATCTCTTAAAACTCTGATAAACATGTCATCTGTCCAGGTGCCCGCGCCGGTTTCTTTATCAGGTGAAATATTAGGTGCGCAGAAACGAGTGCTGTCTGTTTGATAAAAAATCTCACCGCTTCCCAACTTATCTGCGAACGGCGGCCATCCGGCTTTTGTTTTATCTGCCTCGGCATGACAATGAAAACATCTCAATACTCCATTCACAAGATATTTTCCACGCTCTAATCTTTCAGTTGAAAACTCAATATGAATATTGGTTAAAGGCCTTGCATATTTCGAAATGAGCGCAGAGCTCCTATCATCGTGGGCCTTCGTATTTTTGCACGTAATAAAAATGCATGCTGCAATAATAGAAAATATCAGCATTGCAATAATTCTCTTAAGCATATTTTGGTTTAATCTTTATAAAAACATAGCCGCTTCGCATTCATCAATACATCAAAGGATAATAACTCTTTATGAATGTCCGAAATCAGAAGACTTTGTCTCTGGCAGAATAATTTCTCAACAGCCGGCTAAAGATATATATTTTGTTGAATTGAATAAATAAAATGCAAGCGAATGTTATCCGGCAATAAGAACTCAGTTTCCAAATTAGTATCTTCAAACCTTGCGATGCGTCTGGCAGGTAAACTAATTGCGGCCCGGTAAATTGTAATAGATAGTCTATATCTTTTTTATTCTGTAAATAAACATTTCCCTTTTTGCAGAAAATCCCAGGCCATTGTACAATTTTATAGCGTTGCTGTTTTCGGCCTTTACATGTAAAAAGGGAATGGCCAAATTTGCCCTGATGTTGTCAATCTGCCGGGATATAAGATTTGTCGCATACCCGTGACCGGTATGTTCGGGATGGGTGCAAACAGCACTCACTTCTATGTATTCAAACGGATGCAGTCTTTGTCCGGCCATAGCTACCAGTTTACCATCTTTAAAAATTCCTTCGTAATTGCCCAATTCGATGGTCCTGCCAAGGAACGGTCCGGGGTTGGTTAATTTGGTTAAGACCAGCATGGCGGGAACATCCTTTGCTGTTAGGGCAACAAAATCATTTGTTGCAGTTTTTTTGGCGGTTATTTTATTATGAACCATTTGTAATGCTTTAAGACATTCAAGAACTTTCCAGGGCTGTGGCATCTCAATCTCCCGGAATGAAAAAAAAGCAAATCCGCAGCCGGATGGAACTGTATCATAGAGAACTTTTAACGCCGCCGGTGTTATTTCGCTTACTCCCGCAAATGGCGCAACTTCCTTCTCAAAATATTTAGCCGTGTTATTACCAATGGAGAAATTTTTGTTGCCAGATGCCAGGGCATTCCAAACCGGATTGTCAAGTATATGTTGCATGGATGAATTTCAATAAGAAATAAAATTAAATAAAGCCGTCCGACTGGCAATAAACTGCTGTGATAGTAATGAGTGCAGATTTTATTAAATATAAATAGTCCTGATTTTTTATAACAGGATTTCCCGGTAAGATATAACGGTCGTGATTAAACGATCCCGATCATTGTCTGTTAATATATTTCATTCAGTATTTTTGTATCTCTCTTTCCACAATTCATTAAAAGTTTTTTTACTAAAGTGGAGATCAGAACGTTCTTTATTCCATCCTTTAAATAATTTATTAACCACTTTCGATTTTAAATTTCCGTTGCCCATATTCATAAGGCCTCTTTTGAGCGATGATATTTTCCAAAGCTTCCATGCTGTCTTTTCAGAAAAAGTCACATAGCCTTCTTCAACACTTTCTTTCCGGTTCTCTAACAACAACTCATGAAGATTAATTTTAACGGCGCAGACTTCCGTACAATTTCCACATAAAGAAGAGGCAAAACTTAAATGTTTATATTCATCAAGGCCTTGTAAATGCGGCGTGATAACACTTCCAATCGGTCCGCTATAAGTAGCGCCATAGGTATGGCCGCCAATATTTTTATAAACAGGACATGCATTTAAACAGGCGCCGCACCTTATGCAGTAAAGACTTTCCCGTTGCTTAGGATTTGCTAAAATATTGGAACGGTTATTATCTAATAATATCACATACATTTCTTCAGGGCCATCGTTTTCTCCGGGTTGTTTCGGGCCGGAAATAACACTACTATAAACGGTAACTTTTTGCCCCGTTCCATAAGTTGCCAGTAAAGGCCACATCAAGGCAAGATCAGTGAGTGATGAAACAACTTTTTCAATTCCCACAATGGCGATATGTGTTTTTGGCCAGGCCATGCTGAGCCGTCCGTTTCCTTCATTTTCTGTAATTGCTATACCACCGATATCACTTATAATAAAATTAGCGCCTGTAATGCCTATTTCAGCCTGTGTATATTTTTCTCTTAATTTTTCACGGGCAACTAATGTCAATTCTTCCGGAGAGAGTTTGGAAGATGTTCCCAATTTATTTGCAAAAAGCCTGGCAACATCTTCTTTGCTTTTATGCATAGCGGGCGTTACAATATGGTAAGGAGGTTCACCATCCAATTGCTGAATGTATTCTCCCAAATCTGTTTCTACGCTTTCAATATTATTTTTTTCAAGAAAAGAATTCAAATGAATCTCTTCCGTAACCATGCTCTTGCTCTTAACAATCGTCTTACAATTTTTTTCTTTGCAAATATTTAAAACTTCGTCTAAGGCTTCCTGTGAGTTCTGAGCCCAGATAACCTTTCCGCCACGTTTGGTAAAATTCATTTCAAATTCTTCCAGTTGCTGGTCAAGTGTTTCCAGCGCACGCCATTTTATATTTTTTGCACGCTCTCTTACAAGATCGGTATTTTCAAATTGTTGTTTTCCCTGCGGCAATACAGCGTTATACCTTCCGATATTAAAATTTATTTTTTGACGATGGTCAAGGTCAGCACTTTTAACAGTGCTCTTTGCTTTAAATGTAGATGCGTTTTCCGTCATTCTGTAATTCTTACTTTTTAATCACTCCTAATTCTTTCCCAACTTTTGTAAATGCCTCAATAGCTTTATCCAGGTGTTTTGTTTTATGTGCTGCGCTCAGTTGAACTCTTATTCTTGCCTGCCCTTTTGCAACTACGGGAAAGAAAAAACCTATAACGTAAATTCCTTCTTCTAAAAGTTTTGCAGCAAAGTTTTGGGCCAGTACTGCATCGTATAACATAATAGGTACGATAGGATGTTCGCCCCGCTTAATATCAAAGCCTGCTTTGGTCATTTTCTTCCTGAAATATTTTGTATTTTTTTCAAGCTTATCTCTGAGGTTGGTAGTTTCATTTAGTAAATCAAATATTGCAAGAGAAGCGCCGACAATGCCCGGTGCAACTGTGTTGCTAAATAAATATGGCCTGCTTCTTTGCCTGAGCATTTCTATAATTTCTTTTTTACCTGTAGTAAATCCGCCGCTTGCTCCCCCCAGCGCTTTACCCAATGTTCCTGTGATAATATCAATTCTTCCCATAACTCCGCGATACTCGTGTGAGCCTCGCCCTGTTTTTCCGAGAAAGCCGGTTGAATGACATTCATCAATCATAACAATTGCATTGTATGTATCTGCGAGGTCACAAATTTTATCAAGCTGTGCAATAGTGCCATCCATACTGAAAGAACCATCAGTGACGATAACGCGGCTGCGCAGGTGTTGGCTTTCTTTTAATTTACTTTCCAGGTCGTCCATATTATTATGGTCATAACGGTAACGCTGCGCTTTGCATAAACGAACTCCATCAATGATGCTGGCATGATTTAATGCATCAGAAATAATGGCATCTTCTTCTCCAAATAAAGGTTCGAATACGCCACCGTTAGCATCGAAGCATGCGGCATACAAAATGGTGTCTTCTGTTCCGAGGAAATCAGCAATCTTTTTTTCAAGCTCTTTATGAATATCCTGTGTGCCACAAATAAAACGAACGCTGCTTAAGCCATAACCTCTCTCGTCAATATATTTTTTTGAGGCTCTTATTACTTTGGGGTGTGATGATAATCCTAAATAATTGTTGGCACAAAAGTTTAATACTTTTTTACCGCCTGTTTCAATTTCGGCACCTTGTTCGCTTGTAATTATCCGTTCATTTTTATAAAGACCTGCATTTTTTATCACCTCAAGCTCTTTGCCGATTCTCTTTACAAAATTTTCATTCATGTATTTGATTTTCTTCTGCAAACCTACATGAATTCATTAAATTTTAGTTTTGTATAAATTGTAACTTTTTGTTTTCATCTTCGTATAACTACAAAACAGGCACAGAAGCAATCAAAAACTACCAATTGAGTGTATGACCGAGAAAGAATATAATGAATGCGTAAATCTTTATGCTGATAATGTTTACCGTTTCATTGTAAAAAATTTACGACATGAAGAAAATGCTAAAGATGTTGTGCAATCAGCATTTGAGAAATTATGGATAAACCGGGAGAGTGTAGAAAATGAACGCAGTAAATCGTATTTGTTCACAGTAGCGTATCACCAAATGATTGATTATATAAGAAAAAATAAACGGATAAAATTGCAGGAAGACTTTTCTGCTGAAACAAAAACGACTCATCAGCCTCATCATAATATAAATAAGATATTGAATGAAGCTTTAAAAAGATTAAGTGAAACGCAGCGAAGTCTTGTTTTATTAAAAGATTATGAAGGCTATTCTTATGATGAAATTGCTAAGATTACGTCGTTAAGCGAAAGCCAGGTAAAAGTATACCTGCATCGTGCAAGGATACAGCTTAAAACTTATTTGGTAAAACCCGAAAATGTGATATAAGATGGACATCAACAGAGATAATTACGAAGAATATTTTTTGCTTTATGCTGATAATGAATTGACCGATTCTGAAAAAGCGGAAGTATTAATGTTCGTTAAAAACAATAAAGATCTTGAAGAAGAATTCAGGATGGTACATCATACCATTTCAAAACCAGACTTACATGTTGAGCTCACAAATAAATCTTTTTTATTCAGAACCACACAAACTTCATTTATTAATAAAACCAATTATGAAGAGGTTTTTGTTTTGTATCATGATAATGAATTAAGTGAAAAACAAAAGCGGGAAACTGAAGAATTTTTGTCTCGTAATAAAGAATTAAAGGATGAATTTGAATTAATTGGCCTGGCAAGGCTTACGCCAGAGAGTTCTGTTATTTTCTCTGGCAAAAAGGTTTTATATCGAAAAGAAAAATCCGGGAAAGTTATTCCGGTTATGATTTGGAGAATGCTTGCAGCAGCGGTTTTCATTGGCTTTGGATTATGGATTATAAGTTTATATTTTCAAAAGCCTGCGCAAGAAAATATTACGGCAGCTCATTCTATTCCTTCAAAAAATTCATCTAAAAAAATTGAAAGAAATATTCTTCCTGAAAAGAAACCGGCAGAAGTTGTTGCTCAATCCTCAGAATCTTCTAAAAATTCAGGAAAAGAAGTAAATGAAAAAAATGAAAAGAAGCAAAAAGCTTTATATCCAAAAAATGATATTACGATTGAAAAAAATATTGCTAACACACAAAAATCAACAGAAGAAAATATTACCAATCAGCTTCCCGAAAAAATAACTAACGAAAGTTTGGTTGTTGGTGATGAAATTAAGAATATATCTAAAGATCAAATTTCATCAATCCATAAAATTGATCCTTTAAAAGAATTAGTACAAGATCCTGTCCAAAATAATAATGAAAAAGTAAATTCTGAAGGCTATGCAAAAAATGCATCTTATGTTGCGGATGCTAATAATAGTAATCAAAATTATGTATTCTACGATGTTCCAACCGATAAATTTAAAAGAACAAAATTAGGGGGCTTCTTAAAAATTGCAAAACGTGTTGTAGAAAGGAATAATCCGATCACACGCCTTTTATCAGGAGAAGACCGGCAGATAGTATCTAACTAAACAGAAAAAAATCAGATTAAATAAATATTAAAAAATGAAAAAGACAATTTTAGGTTTTATGGGAATTCTATTTGCCATCACGTCCATGGCTCAGACAGATTCTATACAGGTTGAAAGAAAAAATGATACGATACATATTGGCGGTATGGTCATTTTGAAAAAAGGCGATCCCAATGATAAAAAACATGTAACCGTTACCGTTGGTGATTATTATAAGCATAAAAAATCCAATATAAGTACCACCGGCCCCGTCTTTGACATTGGCTTTGCCAACTGGACTGACAAAACCAATTATGCGTCAGCGACATCAAATAATTATCTGGTAACCCCGCCCGGCGCTGCTCCGTTAAATGAAAGTGATTTTAAGTTGAGAACCAGTAAATCAGTTAATGTAAACATCTGGTTTTTTATGCAACGTCTCAATTTAGTTAAACACTATTTGAACCTAAAATATGGACTGGGATTGGAGTTGAATAATTACCGGTTCGAGTCTGAAATAACATTTAAAAACGCAGGTGCAAATCCTTATGACATTACCCAAGACATACCCCATCCTTTTATATTCGAGGATTCAATTAGCTTTTCGAAAAATAAACTCGCCGCAGATTATGCAACCATTCCTTTCATGTTAAACTTTGTGGCCAATCCAAATCAAGCAAACAAGGCATTTAGCTTTAGTGCAGGCGTGAGCGTGGGCTATTTATATAGCAGCCGTAATAAACAGATAAGCGATGAAAGAGGTAAGGTTAAAAATCGTGGAAATGATTTGGAGCAATGGAAATTTGCTTACATAGCAGAACTTGGAATGGGACCTGTGCATCTATACGGTTCTTATAGTCCCAATTCTGTTTTTCAACATGAATTGAATTTTAAGCCCTACAGTATTGGGTTAAGATTTAGCAACTGGTAATACTTTTTTTTGAATTTGCAGCAAAGCCTGTCCGTAAAAAGCAGGTTTTTTATTTACTCAAATGCATACTTCTTTCTTTATATAATTGCAGGAAGTATGGATCCCGAAGGTCTTTTATAAAGCGGATAGATTCTCCTGTGCTTTTCATTTCCGGGCCTAATTCTTTATTTACATTAGGAAATTTATTGAAAGAAAAAACAGGTTCTTTAATTGCAAAGCCTGTTAACTTTTTTTCAAAAGTGAAGTCTTTCAATTTTGCAGCGCCAATCATTATTTTGGTCGCAATGTTTAAATAAGGAATTTGATAGGCTTTGGCTATAAAAGGGGTGGTGCGTGATGCTCTCGGATTTGCTTCAATTACAAACACTTCGCCATTTTTAATTGCAAATTGAATATTGATCAATCCTTTTATGTGTAATGCTCTTGCAATCTTTTCAGCATATTCTTCCATGGTATGAACAATTAATGGAGATAAATTAAACTCCGGTAATACAGCATTACTATCACCACTATGGATACCCGCAGGTTCGATGTGTTCCATAACTCCCATTACATGAAAATCTTCTCCATCAAAGATGGCATCAATTTCCGCTTCCTGGCAACGATCTAAAAAATGATCTATTAAAATTTTATTGTTGGGCAAATGTTTTAATAAACTAAGTACTCCTTTTTCCAGTTCTTCATCATTTAAAACGATACGCATACGCTGGCCACCTAACACGTAACTTGGCCTTACCAATACAGGATACCCAACTTCTTTAGCTACTTCAATTGCATCGTCAGTATTATAAGCCGTCCCATATCTTGGATAAGGAATTCCCAGTTCTTTCAGCATATCGCTGAAGCGGCCGCGGTCTTCGGCAATGTCCATATTATCGAATGAGGTGCCGATAATTTTTATACCTTTTTCATCCAATCTTTTGGCAAGCTTTAATGCAGTTTGACCACCCAACTGCACAATGACACCTTCCGGTTTTTCAAGCTCTATTATTTCCCAAATATGTTCCCAGAAAACGGGTTCAAAATATAATTTATCGGCGATATCAAAATCGGTAGACACTGTTTCAGGATTGCAATTAATCATGATGGCTTCGTAACCACATTCTTTTATTGCCAATAAACCATGTACACAGCAATAATCAAATTCAATTCCCTGGCCAATGCGGTTTGGGCCACTTCCCAATACAATTATTTTCTTTTTTGAAGATGGGATAGATTCGTTCTTTATAATATCTGTATTCATATATTCCAATCAAATTTTATTCAAAAGTGCTATAAAAATAAGGCGTCTTTGCTTCAAACTCTGCACTGCAGGTGTCTACCATTTTATATACTCTTGTAATTCCAAACTCCTTTCTCTTTTCATAAATATCTTCGTCGGTACTACCATCTTTCATGATGCGGGCAATTTGTTCATCACCAAATCCAAGACGCTTTGCTTTGGTTAAAAGTTCGGGTGAAAGAGTTTCAAATGTCGTTTTTATAAGTTCTTTTTCGCAATCACATATTTTTTGA
>CBIGQT010000005.1:0-19493 GCA_966191655.1 uncultured Ginsengibacter sp. | reverse complement strand
TATTTTTCGGAAAACAATTTTTCAGAAAATGCCTATGGAATCTTTGGCCCTTTTAAAACGACCGATGATGTTGAAAACTTAAATCTGCCCGGTGTCGAAAATATCGAAACGGTTGATATCAAGATTCATTTTAAAGATGGAAGTCAGCAGGACGTTTGTTTACCTGGCAGTATCGATTCAATATTCTTTAATCTTTCTTCATTTGAAAAATTTGTCTTTCCCTACTACAGCCATTTATATGGAGTAGAGTATGCAAAAACAATGCGAGATAATTTGATAGCAAAATATAGCCAACAAGTGACCCAGACAAGTGCTCCGATGGTTTTATTACCACATATTGGCCGGACCTTGATGGCTGCCCTGATGCCCGGGGAAGATTTGCCTTCAGAAGAAGTAACTTATTGAGTTTTGAAATATAAATTATTTCTCTAATTGCATCTGCATTCTCCTTACTCTATCTTCTAATTTTTCAGAGGTAAGGTTTTCTCTCATGCTATCAACCTTTATCGGAAAACAAAATGGCGTAAGGTTGTTAGGGAAAGTTATAATGATTTTACTTTTTTGTATTCGCTCCAGCATATTACGCAAACGTTCCTCTTCCATTTGCTGTTCCATTACTTCATTATAAGACTGACGAAGCAATAAATTATCGGGTTCATATTCGGCAAATACATTAAACAATAAAGATGCTGACGATTGAAGATGTCTTGCTTTTTTTTGTTCACCGGGAAAACCTGTAAATATCAACCCGCCAATTACAGCAATGTCCCTGAATTTTCTTTTGGCCATTTCAACACTGTTTAAACTTTTTTGAATATCATTTAATAAATTATCAGGAGAAAATAATTCGTAAGAATTACTATCATCTAACGGTACGGGCTGATCGCTTAATAATTCAAAACCATAGTCGTTCATGGCTATTGAAAATGTTATAGGAGTAATACGGCTGATCCTATAGGCTAAAACCGCTGCCATCGCTTCATGCACTAATCTTCCTTCAAATGGAAACACAAAAAGGTGAAAGCCGTCTTTAGTTTCGATATGTTCTACCAGTAATTCATTTTGTTTTGGAATATGAGATAAATATTCCTGCAATTCAAACAATGGTTGCAGGACGGTTATTTCAGGTGCGATTTCTTTTTTATTCTTCTTATGCAGTAACATGCCTGCCTCATCAAATTTTTTTCGAAGCATAAACCCAAGATTGGCTGTTAGTGGTACTCTCCCTCCCTGCCAGCTTGGTATAATCGATTTCTTTTGATTTGATTTTCGTACTAACGCCGTCATTTCCTTCACCATTACAAATTCCAGATTTCGCCCGGCAAACGTGAAAGCATCTCCGGGCTGCAATCTTGCAATAAACCATTCCTCTATTACGCCAATAAATCCACCGCTTATAAATTTTACTTTTATCATCGGGTCACTAACGATGGTGCCTATATGCATGCGATGGCGCATGGCAATTCTCCGGTTGTTTATCTTATATAAGCCGTCTATAATTTCTATTTTTTTATAATCGTCGTATTGATTTAATGCAACTCCACCGGCAGTGGAAAACTGTATTATCTGCAGCCATTCTTCGTCCGTAATATCCCGGTAACAATAAGTTGTTTTTATTTCTTTTAAAATTTGTTGCGGAAAAAAACCATCTGAAATCGCGAGTGTACTTAAATATTGAATCAATACATCGAAGCACAAAAGTCTTGGCTCGCGGCTTTCAATCAATTTGATTTCTGTTGCTTCTTTTAACGCGGCAGCTTCCATTAATTCAAGAGAATGTGTTGGCAAAAAATATATCTTACTTATTTCTCCCGGCCGGTGGCCACTTCTGCCCGCACGCTGCAAAAACCTTGCGACACCTTTTGGTGAGCCAACTTGTATAACGGTCTCGACTGGCCGAAAATCTACACCAAGATCAAGGCTCGCTGTACAAACAACTGCTTTTAGTTTTCCTGTATGTAAATTTTCTTCAACCCAGCTTCTTAACTCCTGTTCAATACTTCCATGATGCAAAGCTATAGCTCCGGCAAGTTCAGGACAGGCTGTAAGTAAAGCCTGGTACCACATTTCACTCATACCACGTGTGTTTATAAAAATAAGCGTAGTGGTGCTTTGCATGATTATTGGAATAACTTTAGCCACGAGTTTTATACCCAAATGCCCTGCCCATGGAAACTTTTCAATCTCATCAGGAAAAATAGATTCAATGCGAATAGGCTTATCAATTTGCGCAGTTACTGTTTCGCCAAATGAAGCTGGTGCCTGATCGTTTAAACAAGCGACAGGAGAAAGCAATACTTCTTTTGCCTGTTGAAGATTTCCTATAGTTGCAGATATGCCCCAAAGCGATAGCGTTAAATCATGCGTTATACTGACGAGCCTTGAGATTGCGAGCTCAACCTGCACGCCACGTTTACTTCCAATCAACTCATGCCATTCATCAACAGCAATTAATTTTAAAGATTTAAAAACTTCCGGGTAATTTTTTTGCGCCAGGAGAAGATGTAAACTTTCCGGTGTTATGATCAACACTTCAGGAACTTGTCTTTTTTGCTTTTGTCTTTCACTTATACTTGTATCACCATTCCGTATACCGACTTTCCAATTGAGTCCCAATTCATGAATCACTTCTTCCATTGCCCTGCCAATATCTGTCGCCAATGCCCGTAATGGAGTTATCCATAAAAGTTGTAAATTATTTTTTGATTTTGTTTTATAGTTTTTGGGATGTTCATTTATAAAATCAATAACCGCTCCAAGGAAAACAGAAAACGTTTTACCGCAACCTGTCGGTGCGTTTACCAGTCCTGATTTTTTATCAATGATATGTTGCCAGGTTTCCTGCTGAAATGCGAATGGACTATAACCTTTAGATATTAGCCAATGCTGAATTATAGTATAACCTTTTGTTTTCCTGAGTTCCAATAAAAATAGATTAATAAAAGCAAGTTAAATATTCTATTGTTTAAATACTACTTATATTCTATTTTTGCAAATACAAACTGTAAATATGAATCGTAAAAAGATAACCTATACCAGCACGCTGCCGAGCGTTGTTATGGAAGAAGTGGTTAAGTATGCAAAGAAAAAAAAAATTTCGAAAAATAAAGTGATAGAACTAGCGGTTAAGAAATTATTGGACGAAGAGATCAGGAGAGAATTGATAGAATCCTTCAAAAAAATATCTAATGATCCCGCTATAACAGAGATGGCTGAGTGGGGCATGGATGATTATATTGAACAGTTGTCAAATTGCGGCCCATGAAACAAGACGAAATTTGGTATGCAGGCCTGGAGCCAGCGAAAGGAAGTGAGCAAGGCGGGAAAAGACAAGTGGTAATAGTGAGTGGTACGGCGATGAACATATCCTTTAGAGATAGTTATGGTATGTCACTTAACAAGCGTGATTAAGAATATTAAGGGCTGTGTTGTTATAAATAAAAATGAAATAAATAATTTAAAGAAGAATTCAGAAGTTCTTGTGCTACAAGTGAGAACTATTTCTAAAATTCGACTGTCAAAAAAAATTGGAAATATTACGTCAGCCGAAATACAACTAATTAAAGCAGGGATTAATCTTTATCTTAATTACTAAATCATTTTCCGTACATCTTAAGCATTGCTCTCAAGTCTTCTATTGTGTTTATTTCATCAACTGTCTTATCTTTTCTCCACCTGCTCATTCTCGGGAAACGCAATGCTACGCCGCTTTTGTGACGATTACTGGCAGCAATGCCTTCAAAAGCAATTTCAAAAACCAGTTCTGGTTTTACCGTTCGTACGGGACCAAACTTTTCAATTGAATTTCTTTTTACAAAATTATCGACCTGTGCAAATTCCTTATCGGTTAATCCTGAATACGCTTTGGTGAATGCAACTAACTTATCCCCATCTTTAACTGCAAAAGTATAATCTGTATAAAGATTACTTCTTCTTCCGCTGCCTTTTTGTGCGTAGATCATTACGCAATCTATCGTTAAAGGATCGATCTTCCATTTCCACCAATCGCCTCTTTTTCTTCCAACTTTATACTCGGAATTTTTTCTTTTCAACATAATGCCCTCACTGTTCACTTCTCTCGATTTTTTTCTTAACGCTGACAAATCATCCCAGGAAGAAAAATTAATAATCTCCGAAATCTGAATAGCATTATTTCTTATAGGAATGATAATCTCTTCTAATTTTTTTCTTCTTTCTGTAAGTAATTTTTCACGCCAGTCTTCGTAATTATATTCAAGCAAATCATAAGCGAAAAAGCAAATAGGCGCTTCGTGCAATTGTTTCTTGCCGATATTCTTTCTTCCAATGCGTGTTTGCAAAACCGAAAAGGGCAAAGGCTTTCCATCAACCGCTGGAATTATTTCACCATCAATAACAACTCCATCAGGTAATAGATCTTTCAAAATAAAGTACTCAGGAAATTTATCAGTCATTAATTCTTCTCCGCGACTCCAGATAAATAATTCATTGTTGCGTTTTATCATTTGTCCGCGGATGCCGTCCCATTTCCATTCGGCCTGCCATTCATTTATGTCTCCCAGGTTTTCAGGTTCTTCTTCCAAAGCATACGCTAAATAGAATGGATATGGTTTTGAAAAATCTGTTATTGAGGCAGATTCACTTAGCAGATCATTGAATGAAGTTGTTGACGGATCCCAGTTACCACTGATGCGATGCGCAATCACTGAAGCCGAAAGATCAATTGTTTTTGCTAATGCGTTTACAATTGTTTTTTGCGAAACACCAATGCGAAAGCTTCCTGTAATTAGTTTATTAAAAACAAATCTTTCATCCCGGTTCATTTGGTTCCAGCTATCTAAGATAAATTTTTTTCTTATTGATTCATCCTGCTTTTCAATTGATATAAATGTTTCCAAATAGTGAGAAAGACTTTTATTAATTTGATCCTGTTGTTTTGTTTCAGGCAATAATAATGCGAGTGTTTCAGCCAGATCGCCAACAGTTCCATAACATTCATCGAGTAGCCATGACGGATAGTTTGTAATTTCAATACACCATTCACGCATAAGCCTGGAACTTACAGTACGCCTTGGCCGGCGGCCACTAAAAATAGCAATTACCCAAACTTTATCATTATCTGGCGCGGTCGCAAAATAATCTGTAAGGCTTTGTAGCTTGTCATTTGTTTTAGTGGAAGTGCCTAACTCTGTAACTAATTGAGCAAATAGGCTCAACCCTTCCTTCTCCGAAGAGCAAGAGGTCTGAACTCTGTCATTATTTAAAATTTCTAAGCTCATGAAATTTGAGATAAGTCATGTTTCAATTCTTCACCTTCTGGGAAATTAGGTGGGGTTACTTCTTCGTCTTCATTTCCATATTGTGTTTTTACTTCTGCAGCTAAAGTAATATTTTCTTCATTACAGTAACGGCTAAACGCAGATTGAAAGCCATGTGTTACAAATATTCTTTCAGCGCCTGTTGCTTTTACAGTCTGTAACAGTCCACCCCAATCTGCATGATCGCTTAACGCAAATCCTGCATCAACATTTCTTCTTCTTGCATTGCCTCTTACCTGCATCCAGCCACTGCACACACCCACAGCATATGGTTGAAATTTTTTCATCCATGGTGTACCATCTGCTGATGGCGGCGCAATAATTACGCTGCCTTTTAATAATTCTTTTGGTGTCTCCGGAGTTACTCTTACAACCGACGTTAAATTCCATCCTGCATCTATTAAGGTTTGCTGCATATTAAAAACAGCACCATGTGCATATATCGTTTGCGTGGTTTCTTTTATGGCTTGCAATACACGCTGGGCCTTACCTAAGCTATATGCCAATATAATACTTGCTTTACCATTCTCTTTATTTTTATTGATCCAGGTTATGATGTTATTATAAATTTCCTGTTGCGGTTTCCATTTATAAATTGGCAAACCAAAAGTTGATTCTGTTATAAAAGTGTTGCATTTTATGGGTTCAAATTTTCCACTAATGCCATCGTCTTCCACTTTATAATCACCACTTACTACCCACACTTCTCCCTTATATTCTAATCTTATTTGTGATGAACCGATAATATGTCCTGCAGGATGTAAGGAAACTTTTACCCCATTCAAATAGACCGATTCATTCCATTCCAATGTCTCGTAATTATTTTCTCCCAGTCTTAATTGAAGAATAGGTTTTGTATCAATATGGCAGAGATAATATTTATGACCAAAGTATGCGTGGTCTGCATGACCATGAGTAATAATTGCTTTGTCAACGGACTTCCATGGATCAATATAGAAATTACCCTGTTCGCAATAAAGTCCTTTACCGGTAAATGAAATGAGATTATTCATGTATATTTGAAAGTTACAAATAACCTGCCTGTTTTATTTCATGAGAACATTTTACTATTCTGATTGTTTATTTCTCGCAACTATAACTTTAAGTTTATAAAATAAAAAAGCCCTTAAAAGGGCCATGGGTTTTAAAATACAAGCGACAAGATTTTATTGCTTAAGCAACAATATATATTTAACCATTTGTTCAGCATCCGCTTCGCTCACATCCGGGTGCGGCGTCATCATAACGTCACCCCAAACTCCTTTGCCACCTGAAATTACTTTATGGGCAAGATAAGTTACAGCGGTATCATTCCCTGCATATTTATTTGCAACATCTTTATAAGCAGGTCCTATTAATTTTTCATCTATTTTATGACAGGTTAAGCAATTAGATTTTGCAACCAAAGCCAAACCTTTTTCATAATCGGGATTGGAAGAAAGATCATTTGCTGCGGGTTGCTCTGTAGCGACGCTGTCGCTGGTTGTTGTAGCTGAATTTTGCTGATTGCCACTTCCTCCGCATGCCGCCAACAGAATGAATAAAGGAAGGATTGCGAAATTTTTTTTCATTGCTAAAATGTTATTTTAAAAATTATATGGTTGAACCAAAATGATAATTAAAGATAGAATAATCAATAATCAGAAACGAAATTATTTCTTTTTGTAATAATACCAGAAGGCTTTCGATAAGTTATTTTCAAATCAAATCAGTTTTTTTCGATTTGCAGATTGAAAAAGCGAACCATAAATTTAATTGGCAATTGTAGCAGATAAATAATTTTTCCCTAATCAGGCTCTATTGAGCGCTAATATTTATTTCTATTTTTTCACCAAGCTCTATAACTTTTTCTACAAGTATTTTAAAATCTTCTTTCAAAGTTCTGTGATTGGTATTGGCAACACGCAAAGAATATTTCCCTTTCAATGTTGTATAAGATGGAAGTGCAACGCCACTTTCATGTAACTGAAACAATAATTCTTTGTTTAATGCATTTAGCTTTTCATTATCATTTAAATTTCCTTTATAACGAAAACAAAGAATATTAAGTGGGGCAGGCGCGGTTAATTCTAATTTAGGATTTTCCATTACAAGCCGCTTTAAATATTGAACCTGTTCCACGTTTTGGGTTATCATTCTGCCATATTTTTTTATTCCATTTTCTTTTAATGACATCCATATTTTCAACGCTTTAAATCCTCTTGACAATTCAACTCCATAATCGCTGAACCATATATCTCCGCCGGCCATGCCACGCTTTTCATGCTGAAGATAATCGGCCTGTAATGAAAAAGCTTTGTAATGTGTTTCTTTATTACGGACAAGCGTACACGCAGCTTCATAAGGGATATACATCCACTTATGCATGTCAAAAGCAAGTGAATCTGACCGCTCCATGCCGGCCACGTGATTTTTATATTTTTCTGACAAAGAAAGCATCGCCCCGATGGCACCATCTACATGAAACCAAAGATTTTCTTTTTCACATATGTCTGCCAAAGCATTTAAATTATCGCATGCCCCTGTGTTTACGGTAACTGCATTCCCAATCACGCAAAATGGTTTCAGCCCTTCTTCAGCATCTGCCTTAATTTGTTGCTGCAACTCATCAATTTTTATTTCATAATTATCATCAACATTTATCAATCGCAGCGACTCACTTCCTAATCCTAAAAGTTCAACGGCTTTGTTAGCGCAATTATGAACTTCTGTTGAGGCATATACTATCATTCTTTCTTGAGATCCGTACATGCCCTTTTTTCTCAAATCAAAATCTGATTTTGCATAACGGGCAACGGTGATACCTATAAGATTTGCCATTGAACCACCGCTAACCAGCAATCCTCCTGCACTTAAAGGGAAACCAAATAACTCTTTAAACCAGTTTATCAATTGCATTTCAACCAGGCCACCAACCTGGTTTCCTCCACCCTGGTTTATATTAATCCCTGCGGCAAGCATATCTGCAAGCATAGCAAAGGGAGTTCCATTGCCCATTACCCAACCCCAGAAACGCGGATGAATATTTCCTGTTGGGTATGGGAGAATTTTAGTTTTAAAGTCATCATAAATTACATCATGCACCTGCCCATCGGAAGGTGCCGGTTGATTAAAAAATTCCTTCACTTCTTTTGTCGGTTCCTGCCACACTTTCCTTTCGCGAAGAGTAGAAAGAAACTGCATCATATCTCTAACCATTTCAACGCCGAGCTTTTCCATATTTTGCCAATTGGCAGGGTCGAGGGTTTCTTCTCTTGTTTCCATAAATTAAAAAACAATTTAAAATTCAGGTTAAATAATGATTGGAGAAAGTCCCGCCTTTTTTAATTCGTCATTTATGTGAGGAATATCAATCGTTTTTATTTTTCTCCAGGCTTCTTCAAGTTGTTTCAGATTTTCTTCAGAAGCATTTACAGACCCGATGGTGCTATTTGCCGGGGGCATATCAGATTCCTGCAGAAGTTCAAACAGCGATGCAAATGAACCATATACCTGGTTAAAACTTTTTGATTTATTATTTGGCTTTACCTTTTCAAGATCAGTTATTCTTTTATCCAAACTATCCAATGAAGTAAGCAAGTCACCTTTGGCTTTACCGGTTAATTCTTTTATTTGATTGTGTATGCTAATGGTTTCTTTTGATGTTTTGCTGATGGTTTTTCTTCCTTCATAACATAACATTGAAAGATCATGTTGCTTTTGCAGGTCTGCCATTGACGTTCTAACTCTTGGGTCCATTTTTATTACTAATGGTTGAAAATACGTTTGACCATTCACCTTTAATTTGATTGTATAATTTCCGGGCATCACCCATGGAGAAGTAGGTGCCGGAGCGGTGTTTTTATAAATTGCTGCAATGGGATAAGATGGAGGGAGATTGAGAGGCGTATAGTGCAAATCCCATATAAACCTGTGTGAGCCTGTTTCTGCAGACAATATTTGCTGTGGTTTTATCCAGTAAAGCGGAATATCCACATCCGGAATTTTATATAAAGTATCATTGCTATTGTACCGTCTCACTATGTTTCCTTTAACATCAATAATTTCGAGTGTTACTTCACCGTTAGATTTTGCTTTTAAATTATAATCAATTATAGCGCCATCAGGAGGATTTTGTCCTGCGGGTTCATCCGGAGGCAAAGGTGTATCGGTGTTCAAATTCCATCTTACCCGTATACCTGCTGATGGCTTGTATAAAAAATCATGCCTGGCAACTTCAGTGCTTATTTGCCGCAGGGGTGAAATATCATCCAATATCCAGAATCCCCTTCCATGTGTTGCGGCAGCCAGGTCGTTGTCCTTAATTATAATGTCACGTACTGAAGATGCGGGCATATTTAACCGAAGAGATTGCCAGTGCTCTCCATCATCAAATGATACATACACCTGTATCTCAGACGCAGCAAATAGGAGGCCTTTTCTTTTGGGATCCTCTCTAACTGCGTTTATAGGATCGTTAGGCAGGCCGCTTATAATTTTTTTCCAGGTTATTCCACCATTATTGGTCTTATAAATATAAGGTTGCAAATCATCGCATCTCAGCCTGTTCACCGAAGCATACGCCGTGTTTACATCAAAATGACCCGCATCTATCATAGATATTTTACTCCATGAAGTTATTTCCGGAGGTGTTACATTTTTCCATGCTTTACCACCATCTTTTGTAACATGAATTAAGCCATCATCAGTTCCGGCCCATATTGTGTTGATATTGATGGGCGAAGGGGCCACTGCATAAATTACGCCGCGACGATGCATCTTCTTTAAATCATCATTTTTATAAATGCCTACACTCGAAGGAATGTCCCAGGTTTCTCTTGAGAGATCAGGGCTGATTACCTGCCAGTTGTTCCCACCATCCTGAGTTTTAAATAAAACATTCCCTGCAAAATATAAAGTCTTGTTATCAACAGGAGAAAATATAACCGGTTCTGTTCTCACAAAACGATATTCACCATTTCGTGTACTCGTCGGTGTTATACTCTGAACCTGGCCTGTAAGTTTATTATATTTTGACAATTTTCCCCCATAAATAATGTTGGAATTCAGCGGATCAGGTGCAACATATCCATATTCCTGTGCACCAACCGGGTGCCACTCTCTGAAAGTTATTTGACCATCGTTTCCCCTTGATGCTATTCCAACAGAGCCACTCTCTTGTTGCCCGCTATATAAGTTATAAGGAAAAGCATTGTCTGCGCTTACATGATATAATTGCGCCGTAGGCTGGTTGTACCAGGAGCTCCAGGTATCACCACCATTTACTGTAATAATAGCTCCCTGGTCGCCCGTCACTAACATCACCTTTGTGTTATCGGGATTTATCCAGATATTTTGATAATCATCGCCACCCGGTGCACCGTGAATACCCTTCCAGGTTTTTCCTCCGTTTACTGATTTCCAAACAACAATGCTGGTGCTATATAATGTTTCAGCATCTTTTGGATCAACCATTATTTCGGGAACGTCTCCGCCACCGATTCTTGCTTCAGGCCTTCCATCATCGGTTATTTCATGCCAGTTTTCGCCGGCATCATCAGAACGATAAAGTCCCATGCCCGAGCCGGTTCCATATTCATTAGTCTCCGTAGTACCTAACGCCACATAAATGATATTGGATGATGATGGGGCAATAGCAATGTGTGCCTGGACCATATCATCGGGTAAATTTTTAGATAACTTATTCCACGTTTTACCACCATCTGTTGATTTAAAAATTCCACCCTTAGTGCCAGACCATTCGCCATTTTCCCAGGGGCCTTCACGGGATTGCCATAAAGTCGCAAAGATTACATCATTGTTATTTGGGTCAATAGCAACATCATCCCCGCCTGTATTTTCGTCTACATATAAAACGTTAGTAAATGTTTTCCCTCCATCTTCTGATTTATAAATTCCTCTTTCTTTATTTGGACCATAAGGATGGCCTAATACGGCCACAAAAATTCTATCCGGATTTTTTGTGTCAACAGCAATTTTCGGAATTTGTTGTCCATCCTGTAAGCCAAGGTGCGTCCAGGTTTTCCCTGCATCTGCAGATTTATACATTCCATTGCCGGTGGAGAGATCCGGGCGATGCAATCCTTCTCCGCTGCCTACATAAATTATGTTTGGATCAGACGGTGCCACAGCTATTGCTCCAATAGAACCTGTAGACTGACCCTCGAAAATCGGAAACCATGTTCTTCCATAATCTGTAGTTTTCCATACGCCACCATTATTTACACCAATATAAAATGTATTAGGTTGTTGAGGAACACCTGCTGCACCTACCGTTCTGCCACCACGATATGGCCCTATACTTCGCCACTGCAAGCTGTTGTACAAAGAAGAATCAATGCGTTGTGCCTTTAATGAAAGACAAACAAAAAATGTAATGGCAATAAATAAAACCTGAATAGGATGTATATTTTTTTTCATTGAATTGATTAAATAGTGCTTCTAAGTTAGCGAGAAAAGCTAAATAAGATTATTATAAGCCAGCCTGTTTTATACAAACCTTATAAAAGCAAAATGTTTTATGATCATCGTTTCTTTGCAAAAAATATACTATTCATAAAGTCACGAAGTGCTTTGCATACAACGGGTGAACCTGGAAAGAGAAGCAATTTTTATTTTCGATTAGCCGTTCCTATTGAAGAAATCTTTGATGACGAAAATAATATGCCTGCTATCATTTCCGCACTTAAACTTTATTCTGTTGCACTTATCTTCTTTTCAATTCTTTTATCAGGAATTAACCAGATAGCCGCAACTAATGCATAAAGAAACAAACTAACAGACGAATTTATAAATGCTAACGAAATCGCAACAGCATAGATCACTGTCGAGATAATACCCTTTTTATCTTTACCGATTGCCAACCCTAATATTGAATTCTTTCCGTGAAGTTTTATCAATGACCGTGCTAAAATATAATAGGCAATACTTGCCATTAGTAAGACAATCCCATATATAACTATGGGCCACTTTGTAAAGTGATTTTCTCCCATCCACCCTGAAGCAAACGGCACCAAAGAAAGCCAAAATAGCAAATGAGTATTTGCCCATAAAATACTTCCATTTACATGTTTAACGGTGGCCATCATGTGATGATGATTATTCCAGTAAATGCCTATGTAAATAAAACTTAAAATATAACTTAGAAAAACAGGTAAGATGGGTTTGAGTGAATTTAAATCATCACCATGTGGAATCTTCATTTCCAAAAGCATTACGGTAATTATGATGGCAAGCACGCCGTCACTAAATGCCTGTAATCTTTCTGTTCGCATATAGTCATTTGAAATGTTTCACCACAGATGCCATAATTACCATTCTCTCGTGATATCACCGTTTAAAATTTCCATAATAAACAGGTGTTTGTTTTCATAATAGTCAGGTGTATCATTTTGTTTTTCGATATACACGGGCCTGAAATTATAATCATGAAAAACCGATAATGCACTATCATTAATATGAGATATTATACTATCCGGATATTGAAGTAAAAGGTTTGTAAAATACCACGTTATTCCAAATCCTTTATACGCCATATCCGAAGGCTTTGTGCGATAAATCTGAAAATATTTTTTTACTAATATACTATCAAATGGATTATCTGTTGAATCATAATGTGGCGTGGTATAACGGATAGGAAAATCTTTGTAAACATCCTTTTGGTACAAACTTCTAAAACCATCCCAGTTTGGCATTCCTATTAAAATTAATGGATGCTTTTTTTGAATTGGATAACATGCATCAGCGAGGCTTTTCGCAAATCTTTCGTCGAGACTGGCGCCTATTATAACAGCAGTATGTAATGTATCGATCCTGTTCATCAGACTATAAGTGGATATAGTGCTATCTACCATTATTGTCCTCATATTCAATAAAGGTTTCCCTTCAGAGTAATTTATATTTCTGAAATAATTTTCTATTCTGTCGTCCCCCTTTCTTTTGATAATATAAATTTTATCTGTACCATGCTTTTGTAACAGGTAACTAAAGATTCCTTCACAGTTTGCTTTTAAAGTTGAGTTAACGATAATTAAAAAAGGATTTGCGATTATGCCTCCATCGTTAGGATAGGTTGCTGATACAAAAGGAATATTTCTTTGCAAAGCAAAATCGGCTAACTCATGATAATCCAGGTCCTTTACTGAACCAATAATAAGATCAACATTATCTAATTTTTTATATTTAATAAGCCATGATATTGGCTGTGTATAAGATTTAGAATCGTATATGGATACCTCAGCTGATTTACCATTGAATGTTAAAGTATCAAGAGCGATATGAGCGCCCTGTACGAATTCCACAGCGGGCATAATAAATTTTGGAATAGAAGTACCCGAATTCATTTCATCCATTGAAAAAGCAGAATCAAGATATAAAGGAGCAAATAATGCGATGTGATATGTTTTTGGCGGAGTTGCTATTTCGTTTTGCGCATAAGAAAATTGCAGGGATGCAAATATTAACGCAACAATTAAAAACAAAAAATTCTTCTTCATAAATTTAAAATCAGTGAATAATAAACCAAAGTACTAAAATCATAAACTATTTAATGAATTAACAGCCTATTACTCCCATTCAATAGTTGCGGGAGGTTTACTGCTTATATCATAAACAACCCGGTTTATTCCTTTTACATTATTAATAATTTCGTTGGATACATACGACAGAAAATCATAAGGAAGATGCGCCCAGTCTGCAGTCATTCCATCAACGCTTGTAACTGCTCTTAATGCCACAGTAAATTCGTATGTTCTCTCATCGCCCATGACACCCACACTTTTTACAGGGAGTAAGATAACACCAGCCTGCCAAACAGTTGCATATAAATCAAATTTTAATAAAGCATTAGTATAAATCGCATCTGCCTGTTGCAACAGTTGTACCTTTTCTTCAGTAACCTCTCCTAAAATTCTAATAGCAAGACCTGGCCCCGGAAAGGGATGCCGGTTTAAAAGAGCAGCAGGCAATCCAAGTTCGGCGCCAACTTTTCTTACTTCATCTTTAAATAATGAGCGCAGGGGTTCAACTAATTTTAACTTCATATAGTTTGGAAGGCCGCCAACATTATGATGGGATTTGATAGTTTGAGATGGCCCATGAACAGACATAGATTCTATCACATCCGGATAGATTGTTCCCTGTCCTAAAAATTCAATGCCTTCAATCTTATGTGCTTCCCGGTCAAAAATTTCGATAAAGCATTTCCCGATAATTTTTCTTTTCTCTTCCGGGCTTACCTTACCAGCGAGCCGTGTATAAAAATGTTCTTTTGCGTCTACGCCGGTAATGTTTAATCCGATGCTTTTACAGGAATCCAGCACCTGCTGAAATTCATCTTTTCTTAATACGCCATTATCAACAAAAATTCCATACAAATTTTTACCGATAGCCCTGTGAACCAGCGTTGCTGCTACTGTTGAATCAACACCGCCGCTTAAAGCCATGATTACCTTTTTATCGCCAATATTATTTTTAATAGCTTCAACTGTATCATTAATAAAATGAGCCGAAGTCCAATCCTGCGTGCATCCGCATACCGTTAGTAAAAAATTTTTTATAATTTTTTTACCTTCGGCAGAATGATATACTTCAGGATGAAATTGCAGTCCGAATAATTTTATATCCCCACTATCATGCTTAAACGCAGCAATGGGAATACTGTGTGTAGTTGCTGATATTGAAAAGTTTTCAGGAAGTTTTACGATCGTATCGCTATGGCTCATCCACACGTCAGAATCATTTTTTACATCTTTCAATACTTCATGATTATCTATAACCTGAAGTTTGGCTCTTCCATATTCACGTTTATCACTTTTTTCAATCACACCTCCATATAGTTTAGCGGTTAGCTGAGCGCCATAACAAATTCCCAGAACAGGAACTTTTGCTACAATAGATTTTACATCTACACAGGGTGCACTTTGTTCGTTAACTGAAAATGGAGAACCGGAAAGAATAACTCCTTTAAGTTCGGGCGTAAATTCTATTTCTTTATTAAATGGAATAATTTCGCAGTAAACATTTGCTTCCCGAACAGCCCTTGCAATTAGTTGAGTGTATTGAGAACCGAAATCGAGGATCAGAATTTTTTGAATCATGGCTGCGAAGTTAAAAAGTTTATTGAAGTTTGTATCTTGCTTACTGATAATCTCAAAAAAATAAATAAAATGAGAAATATTTTGTTATTAGCAGCTTCATTGATTTTTGTTACATCCTGCAATGTAATAACAGGTACCAGTGAAACAGGAAATGGCAACATCAGAACAGAAAAAAGAAATACCGGAAATTTTACAGGAGTGAAAACATCGGGTTCCATAGACGTAGACATTAATAGCGGCGATAGCTATTCCGTGTCAGTAGAAAATGACGATAATCTTTTGCAGTATGTAGTTACAGAAGTAGATGGTGGTATATTACATATTTATTATAAGGATGGTTATTCAATCAGTAATGATCATGCTAAAGTATATGTAACTGCACCTGCTCTCGACAAATTGATAACTTCAGGTTCAGCCGATATCACATCCCAGGACGTTATTAAAAATCCACAGGAAATAGAAGTTAAAGTTTCAGGATCGGGTGATGTGAAAGCAGAGGTAGATGCCCCTTCAATAGAAGCCTCTGTGAGTGGCTCAGGAAATATTAGTTTAACCGGCCGCACCAAAGATTTTAAATGCAGCTCTACCGGCAGCGGAGATTTGAATTGCGGTGGACTGCAAAGTGAAAATGTAACAGTGAAGGTTACAGGAAGCGGTAATGCTCACGTATTTGCAAGCGTACATTTATCTGCTTCGTCTTTTGGAAGCGGCGATATATATTATGGTGGCAATCCTTCAAACCCGGAAATTCATACAGCAGGCAGCGGAAGTGTGCAGGCGGAGAAGTAATATTATAAGAATTATTGCCTTGAGCAAGTTTTACATTTAATGGTACAATTTATGTGCAACATTTTTGAAAGTTTAACTTAGTCATTCTATAAGATTACTATGCCATTGGACAAATCAAAACTTATTACTTATACACTTATTGGAATAATTATGCTCTGCAGTATAATACTATTACTATTAATAATTTTATAGAAAATATTTTTCCTGTTCTTTTATTTTTCTGCTTATTTCCTTTGAAGCCAAAAAGCCGCTTGTCCATGCATGTTGAAAATTAAACCCACCTGTAATCCCGTCGACGTCTAAAATTTCTCCTGCAAAAAAAAGATTTGGAACAATTTTACTTGACATAGTACCGGCATCTATTTCACTCAACTTAATTCCTCCGGCTGTAACAAATTCTTCCTTAAATGTTGTTTTGCCTTTCACTTCAAATTGTTGTGAACACAATTGTTTTATCAATATATTTTGTTGTTTTGAAGGAAGATCAGCCCATCTTATCTCGTCTTTTATTCCGCAAACATTTAAATGATATTCCCATAACCGTTGCGGAAGATTAAAAGGATTTTTATTTATAATTTTTTTTGAAGCCATTTCTATTCTTATTGATTTAAACTTTTCTAAAAGTGAATTTTCATTATACTCACATATCCAGTTAATAGAAATAGAAAAATGATATTGCAAATCAGCAAGATGCCTGGCGGCAAAAGCAGAAAGCTTTAAAATAACAGGTCCGCTAAATCCCCAATGGGTGATTAATGCAGGACCGGTTTGAGATAACTTAGTCCCATTAATTTTAACCCGGGCATTCTCAACAGAAATGCCCATTAGTTCTGTAATTGGATTTTTTAAAATATTAAATGTAAATAAGGACGGATAAGGCTTTTCAAAAGTATGCCCAAGATTTATTATCCATTTATACTGATCTTCTTTTTGATAACCGCCGCACGCAATACAAACAAAATCTGATTGTACAATTGAACCACCTTTAAAAAATACCTGGAATGCATTTTCATTATTGCTTAAAAGAATTTTATCAACCTTTATGACTTCCGTATTCATTAATATCTGAACACCATATTTATTAGCTTCATTCAACAAACAATTAATAATTGTTTCGGATGAATTGCTTTCGGGAAACATTCTTCCATCTGCTTCGGTTTTTAATTTTACATTCCTTCTTTGAAACCATTCGATAGTATCGGTTGTAAAAAAATGATGGAAAGCCTGTTTTAAAAATTTCTCACCCCTGGGATATTTTTTACTCATTTCAGAAATGCTAAAACATGCATGCGTAACATTACATCTCCCGCCACCACTCACTCTTACTTTACTTAAAAGTTTATTATTTTTTTCTACAATAATCACTTCAAGATTTTTATTTTGAGATGCTGCATTAACTGAACAGAAAAAACCGGCTGCGCCACCGCCTATTACAATAAGTTTTTTCTTTTGCATTAGTTACTTATTGGAAACAAAATAAGAGAATGCATCTAAGAAAATCAAAAGTGAAGTAAAATCTGATAAATTAACTGAAATGAAAATGCAGAAAGCTATTTTCTAATAATAATCAGCGCATAAATTTGGATTGGCTTTTTCAGCAGTTTCAATTGCATTAAATGAAGAAAGAATATCTGCTTTATCTTTTCTTACACAAACTGTGTGCTCATAATGTGCTGATGGTTTCCCATCTTTGGTGCGGACTGTCCACCCATCTTTGTCATTATAAACATAACGTTTGCCAAGATTTATCATAGGCTCAATTGCAATTACAAGTCCCTCCTGCAATTTAGTACCACTGCCCCGTTTGCCGTAATTAGGAACTTGCGGATCTTCATGAAGGTCTTTGCCTAAGCCATGTCCCACCAATTCACGCACTACGCCATACCCATTTTTTCGTTCAGTATATTCCTGCACCGCGAAGGCTATATCTCCCACCCGATTACCTGTTGTTGCTTTTTCAATTCCTTTGTACAAAGATTCTTTTGTAACACGCATGAGTTTTTTTGTATCGTCGCTTACATTTACTAACGCTAACGTGTATGCGCTATCGCCGTGAAATCCATTTTTTAATGTTCCCACATCCACTGAAAGAATATCATTATCCTTAAGTTGATTATTGGTAGGATAGCCATGAACCACTGCATCGTTTACTGACATGCAACATGCAAAAGGAAAACCATGATAATTTTTAAATGAGGGACTGGCTCCGTGATCACGAATGTATTCTTCCGCAAGATTATTCAGGTAAAGAGTAGTAACGCCGGGTTTTGTATTCTTCGCTATTTCGGCAATAGTATCATTTACAAGCAAACAACTTTGCCTGATCAGTTCTGTTTCCTCTTTTGTTTTATAAATAATCATAACATTTAAAAAACCCTGACAATAAAGGCCAGGGTCGTAAAATAAAATCAGTATAAAATAATTACATATTTCCAGTTACGCCCGGTGCAACTGATTGCCTTCCCTGTATACGTCCCGAACTCATCAAACCATCGTATTGACGCATGAGTAACTGTGTTTCTATCTGCTGAAGCGTATCCAAAACAACTGCAACCATAATCAATAAAGACGTACCTCCATAGAAAGATGCAAACCCCTGCGTAACACCAAGTAATTGCGCAATACCTGGCAAAATACCTACGAATGCCAACAATACAGCGCCAGGCAAGGTTATACGATCCATTATAGCACCGATATAATCCGTCGTGGGCTGTCCTGGTTTCACGCCGGGTATAAATCCATTGCTGCGTTTAAGATCATCGGAAACCTGCCTTGGATTAAATATTAGAGCCGTGTATAAAAATGTAAATCCTATAACCATTATAGAATAAACAATCATATAAACCAGGTTTGTTGGAGACGTGAAATATAAAGCCCAGCTTTTTCCTGTAGTTTGAAAACCCAAAAAGATTGTAGGTAAAAACATAATTGCTTGTGCAAAGATGATAGGCATTACACCTGCAGCATTTACTTTTAGGGGAAGAAATTGTCTTGCTCCACCAAATTGCCTGTTTCCCACAATTTGTTTTGCATAATTTACCGGAACTTTTCTTACACCCTGAACCAATACAATCAATCCGAGGATTACAGCGATAAAGGCGGCTATTTCCACAAGGAATATTAATAAACCGCCACCACCACGGGTTTGCTTTGCTGTAAATTCCTGCATGAAATTTTGTGGTAACCTGGCTAAAATTCCTACCATAATTATTATTGAGGTACCATTACCTAATCCTTTGTCAGTAATTTTTTCTCCAAGCCACATTACAAACAAAGTTCCCGTGGTGAGCAACACGACTGTAGAAACCCA
>CBIGQT010000004.1:0-19794 GCA_966191655.1 uncultured Ginsengibacter sp. | reverse complement strand
TGTTTATGCTTTATTTTTTAATCGTTTAAATATATTTTAATAATCAGTTTTCGGAGGCATCACAGCCTTCGGAATTTTTTTATTTTTCCCTGCATCTTTTGAATCGGTGGATTGTTTAACAATTTTAGAATTCAAAGGGGCAGGACCTGGTTTTTCAATGGATGATGAATGTTTCGATAGGGCATTATTTCTTGTCCAAGCCAGGCTATCCGATTTCGGTTTTTCAGGAACATGAATAGGGGTTACAGAAACACTTTGTTTATTATTATTGTTTGTGTTTGCTTTCGTATTTTCATTTGGTTCATTTTCAATTTCCTCTGATGAATTAATATTACTATTATCATCAGAAGGTTGGTTCAGTTGAATATTTACAGAATCATCTGTATGTTTTTGCGCCTCTTCAATTAAAGCTTTCATAATCTCAATAGAGCGCAATGAATCCATTTTAATTTCATTAGCGCCTCTTCTTACCCCAACAACCTGTCCTTTAAACTGAACATCAATTGCGGAATAATGTGCCCATCCCAGTTTCGTTAATACCTGTTTATAAAAGCAAAGAAGATTACTGAATTTTTGCTGACAGTTGTCTGCATTTCCGAAATGAATAACCTGGTTGCCCAATTTTGGAATCAAATCAAATGTGCGGTTTTTTGAAATATCAACCTGGTCTATTTGTGCCATCCAGAAAGGATTAGCATTGATAAATTGGCTAAGCGTTCTTACATCTTTTGTAAGATTACTATCTTGTTTAGATAATACAATTGCATCAGTTGGAAAATCGCTAAAAACCGGAAGCCTCGGCGAAAATTTATCACTCAAGGGAAGCCTGGCTAAAGAACTATCTATGTAAAATGACGAACCGGATGTGGTAAAAACTCTTGCAATGGGCTCTCTTTCAGTTATGCTTACATGCAGTACGTTATTATTATCAAAAAATATTTCTACCTTTTTTATCCATTGGCTTTTTTGCAATTCAGTTTCCATTGCAGCAAGATCAATAGCATGCAAAGGCATCTTCTGTAATTTACCTCTATTTGCTTTTTGTAAAATCGAAATCACATCTTTCTTATCAATAAAAAAATTATTCTGAACACCGGTAATTTGAATGTCTATACCGGCACATCTTTCATTATTTCTTTTTTCTATAGCAGCCACCAGCAATACAGCGGTTCCCGTACCAATGGCAATCCATATTATGGCTACAAGAATTTTTTTAAATGTGTATTTGCTCTTTATGCCCATTTCACTTTTTAAACATTATTCAATAAAATTTCTTTTATAGGTTGCACAAGCTGATCTATATCTCCCGCACCCGCAGTAATCAACAATCCCAGGTCATCTCCATATAATTTTCTTTTCTTTATAATTTGTAACAATTCATTTTTATTGCAGCAAACTGCTTTTTTTTCATCCATTCTTTCCTCTATCATTTTGCTTGTTACATTTTCTATTGGTAATTCCCTTGCCGGGTATACCGGCAGCAGGTAAACATCAGTAGCAAGATTTAAGGCTTCTGCAAATTCATTCGCAAAGTCCCTCGTCCTGCTATACAAGTGTGGCTGAAATACAATGGTAATTTTCATTTTACTGAACAAGTTTTTAGCACTTGTTATCAAAGCTTTTAGTTCTTCAGGGTGATGTGCATAATCATCAACGAAAACAATTTTATCTGTCTTAATTATATATTCAAATCTTCTTTTTACTCCTTTAAAGTCGTTAACCGCATTTTTTATTTTTTCCGGATCAATATCAAGATGTCCGGCTATGGTAATGGCGGCTACAGCATTTTCAACATTATGCATACCACCTATGTTTAATTGAACATTTTCAATCTTCCGGCTTTTTGTTACTACATTAAATTGGTAAGCACCGTTTATTGATTTTATATTTTCCACAAAAGCATCGGCAAGGTTATTTTGCAGACTATAACGTATACGATTAGACGCACTAAATTCTTTAACTGATAAATCGTAATTAGTTAGCAATAAACCGCCAGGCTTTAATCTTTCTGAAAATTCTATAAAAGCATTTTCCATATTTTCTTTTGTTCCATAAATATCCAGGTGGTCAGCATCCATGGCAGAAATTAAAGCAACATCAGGAGAGAGCTGTAAGAAACTGCGGTCATACTCATCAGCTTCAACAACAGAAACGTTGTTATTACTGCTCCAAAAATTGGTATTATAATTTACTGAAATACCGCCCAGGAAAGCATTACAGCCAAATTCTGAGTGCCTTAAAATATGGGCAACCATTGTGCTTATAGTTGTTTTGCCATGGGTACCCGCGATACAAATATTGAAAGATGACTTTGTTATTTCACCGAGTAAAGCACTGCGCTTTATTACCTCGTAATTGTTAAGTAAATAATAATTCAGCTCTTTATGATCTTTGGGAACTGCAGGAGTATAAACAACCAATTGCGTATCCTTATCAAGCGAGTCAATACTATCCTCGTAATGTATCTGTATTCCCTCTTCCTCCATTTGCTTCGTTAAAGCGGTTACAGTTTTATCGTAACCACTTACAGAAGCATTTTTGCTCAAATAATATTTCGCCAGGGCGCTCATTCCAATGCCGCCAATACCAATAAAATAAATACGTGATATGGTTGTATAATCTTTCATGGCCTCACCCCAACCCCTCTCCAGAGGAGAGGGAACTGAACACTATTTGTTCAACAGGGGATATTAGTTGTGTTTTTAAATAATTAATAATTCTATTTTTTTATAGTTTTTAAAATTTCCATTGCAATTATTTCATCTGCCTGCGTATTTCCTGTTTTTGAAATATTTCTTTCCAATTTTTTAATTTGTTCCTCATCATTTATTAATTGCAATAATATTTCCATCAAATGTTTTTCTACGTCGGCATCTCTAACCATCAGGGCAGCTTCTTTTCTAACCAATGCAAGCGCATTTTCAACCTGGTGGTCTTCTGCTGCAAATCGATAAGGAACAAAAACCGCCGCTTTGCCCACAACTGCTAATTCAGCAATTGTCATTGCTCCAGCCCTTGCTACTACAACATCTGCCGCTGCATACGCATATTCCATCTTCGTTATAAATGCATTGGTCCAGATATTACTTTTTTCCTCTTCTGATTTTGCTGCCTGCCCTGCAAATGATTTTCCCGTTTGCCAGATAAGCTGCAACTCATTTTTTTTAAAAGCTTCTATATTTTTATCTATAGTTTCATTAATGCTCTTTGCACCGAGGCTGCCTCCCATAACAAAAACTGTTTTTACATCGGGATTCAATCCAAAAAAATTTATTGCCTCCTGCTTTGAAATTTTTTCCGAAAAAATATTGCGTACAGGGTTCCCCGTTACAACAATTTTTTTTGCCGGAAAATATTTTTCCATTCCGTCAGTTGCTACAAATATTTTCGTGGCTCTTTTTCCCAGCATAATATTACTCTTGCCCGGCAGTGAATTGCTTTCGTGAACAAAAGTTGGAATGCGCCTTGCCTGTGCAAGCCGCAATACCGGGAAGCTTGAGTAGCCACCAACGCCAATAACGGCATCAGGCTTAAACTTTCGTAATATTCCTGAAACCTGCAAAAAACTTTGCGCCATTTTAAATGGCAATGAAATATTTTTTATCAAAGCACTTCTGTTATAACCTGCTATAGTAAGACCAATAATTTTATAACCTGCTTCCGGAATTTTATCCATTTCCATTTTTCCTTTGGCGCCAACAAATAAAATTTCAATTCCCGGCTGTTGCTTTTCTAAAGCTGCTGCGATTGCCAACGCAGGAAATATATGTCCACCCGTTCCTCCACCTGCTACGATAATTCTTTTATTGCCTGTTTTCGCCGGGACAACATCTTTTGATTTTTCAATTATATTTTCACTACTCATCATATTGTCATTCGCATCATTATTAATCTATGATTCAACAGGTTCTAATTCCGCCTCTTCTCCCTCTCTTCCTTCCATTTGTTCAACATTACGTGCAACACTTAAAATAATTCCTATTGCAAAGCAGGTAAACCAAAGGCTGCTGCCACCCATGCTTACAAGAGGCAGTGTAACACCGGTTGTAGGAAAGAGGTTAACCGTAACCGCCATGTTTACCATAGCTTGTATTACGAGCGTGAAACTTAATGCTACGGCAAGGAAAGCTCCAAATGCATAGGGACATCTTTGAAAAATTCTTATACTTCGGAACAAAAAAAGTAGGTAGATAAAAACAATAACCGTTCCTCCAATCAATCCGTACTCTTCAATAATAATTGCATAAATAAAATCGCTGTATGGATGTGGCAAAAAATTTCTTTGCTCACTTTTACCCGGACCTTTACCTACCCATCCACCTTTTGCAATTGCAATTTTTGCCTGCTGTACCTGGTAAGATGCATCTGTCTTATCGCTGTACATAAAGTCCTGAACACGTTTTATCCAGGTAGACATTCTTCCAATAGTTAATACAGAAGGCAAGTCTTTTGCCGTATGATTTTCCTTATCATAATAATGAGTAGCAACAAGAATGAGTAGCAATACCGGAATTAATGCCGAGCCAACAACGAGCATAATGTGCCGCAATCGCACTCTGCCAATAAACATTAGCATTATGGCAATACCCCCGATCAATATTGCTGTAGATAAATTTGCAGGCGCAATAAGCACGCAAATTATCATAACAGGTACGATTAGGGGAAGAAATCCCTTTTTGAAATCTTTAATTACATTTTGCCTGCGGCTTAACTGCCTGCTCATATACATAAACAATGCGAGCTTTGCCAGGTCAGATGTTTGGAAGGTCATATTTATAACCGGTAATTTTATCCATCGGTTAGCTTCATTAATATTACTTCCAAATTTTAAAGTATAAATTAATAATGGAACAGATATTAAAAACAATATAGTAGCAACACGGGAGTAAATTGTATAATTAACCCGATGTGCAAAATAAATAATCATAACACCAAGCGCAATAAAACCAACCTGTTTGAAAAGATAACTTTCTGTGCTTTTATTCATTTTATATGCAAGTGAACCAACACTGCTGTATACTACCAGAATACTCACCATAGTAAGCATTATCACAATTGCCCAAATTACCTTGTCTCCTTTGGTACGATTTAACAGGCTTCCCGTGACCTCATGTGCTGAAGAAGAAAATGAATTAGATAATATGTTTTTTGTGTCGCTCATTGCCTCACTTTAATTCCCGATACTTATAAATCTTTTACAGCTTCTTTAAATTGTTTTCCACGGTCTTCATAATTTTTAAACAAGTCGAAACTTGCACAAGCAGGAGATAATAAAACCACATCTCCTTTGTCGGCAAAATGGAATGCAGCCTGCACTGCATCTTTTGCACTATCAGTATTAACCATTAAACCAACATCATTACCAAATGCCTCATGAATTTTCCTGTTATCAACTCCCATACATACAATGCCTTTTACTTTTTCTTTTACGAGATCTTTTAAAAATGAATAATCATTTCCTTTATCAACTCCACCAAGTATTAATATCGTTGGCTTTGTCATGCTCTCCAGTGCATACCAGGTACTGTTGGTATTGGTTGCTTTACTGTCATTAATAAACTCAACTCCTTTAATTGTTGCCACAGGTTCCATGCGATGCTCAAGGCTCTCAAATGTTTGTACAGCATCACGTATTTTCTCCTTTCTTATGTCCATTACAACTGCCGAAAGTCCTGCCGCCATTGTGTTATATTGATTATGTTTCCCTTTAACTGCAAAGTCTTCCACACTCATATTCATTTCTTCCTTTTGCCATTTTATATGCATTTCTGCATTGGTTATATAAGCGCCCTGAGGCAGCGATTTTCTCATGCTGATTGGTAGTGGGTTAGTACTGTTTAGAAAATTGTTTAAATACCTTGTTGTTATTTCGTCGTCTGCGTTATAAATAAATACATCATCTTTTGTTTGATTTTTAATAATGTTGAATTTGCTTCTTATATAATTTTCAAATTTGTATTCATACCTGTCTAAATGATCTTCTGTTATGTTGGTTAATATGGCTACATCGGGCCGGAATGTTTTTATATCATCCAATTGGAAAGAACTTATCTCTGCCACATATACTTTTTTATGCTCTATTGCCACCTGCCTTGCAAATGAATAACCTATATTTCCTACCATTGCACAATCCAGTTCCGCCTGTTTACAGATATGGTAAACCATGGCTGTAATTGTTGTTTTTCCATTGCTTCCGGTAATTGCAATAATCTTGCTATCACCTTTAAACCTGTATGCAAATTCTATCTCACTTATTATTTCAATTTTTCTCTTTCTTAATTCTTTTACCAACTCATTCTTCTCCGGTATTCCCGGGCTCTTCATTACAACATCAGCATTAAATATTTTTTCTTTTGTATGAACGCCTTCTTCAAAATCGATGCTGCTCATTATTAACTCATTTTTAAAACCCGGGGTTATTATTGAAGCATCACTTACAAAAACATCATATTTCTTTTGCTGTGCCAGCAAAGCTGTACCAACACCGCTTTCGCCGGCGCCCAGTATTACTATTCTTTCTTTCATTCTTTTTTAATTGTACATGCAATTAAAAAAATGGTTCTTCAACGGAATGAATTTAACAGGTCAGAGTACTGTCTTCACCGGAATTGGAAAGGATCAAACTTTTTAAAAAAAATTTTCATAGAGACAAATCATAATCATAAAAACCCTCATATCAAATTATCTTAATTTTAATGTTACCACCGCAAACACTACCGATAAAATGGCAACCACCCAAAAACGCACGGCAATCTTACTCTCGTGGTATCCCAGCTTTTGATAATGATGATGCAATGGGCTCATTAAAAAAACTCTTTTCCCTTCTCCATATTTTCTTTTGGTATACTTGAAATAACTAACCTGTATGACAACACTTAAATTTTCAACCAAAAACACAAAACAAAATATAGGTATCAATAATTCTTTTCTTACTATTATTGCCAGCGATGCAATGATGCCACCCAATGCAAGGCTTCCCGTATCACCCATGAATACCTGCGCCGGGTAAGCATTATACCACAGAAAACCAACACACGCACCAACAAAAGCTGCAATAAAAATTGATAGCTCACTCAGGTTGGGTATATACATTATATTTAAATATTCTGCCACCCTTACATCGCCACTTACAAATACAAACACACCCAAACCCAGGCCTATTATGGCACTTACTCCTGTTGCAAGGCCGTCTAACCCATCCGTTAGGTTGGCTCCGTTTGATACAGCGGTTACAATAAGTATTACAATTATGATATACAATATATAGGTATAATTTTCCCAGCTTTCAGGTAATAATTTTGCATAATTAAATTCATGTGTTTTCACAAATGGAATGGTCGTTATTGGTGTTTTAACTGTAACGAACCGATGTTCTTTACCATCTATCACAACAGTATCTTCACCTTTTCCAAGCCTGTGTTCTCCACGCTGCAATGATCCCTGCATTCCATTGTTACCGGTTATTACTTCACGTTTTACCACTACATTTTGATTAAAATATAAAGTAGAACCTATTATAATTCCCAGCATAACCTGCCCAAATATTTTGAATCTTCCCGCAAGGCCATCAGCATCATTTTTTTTATAAGTTTCTCCTCTTGCTTTGGCAATACGTCTTGCTTTTATTTTTAAATAGTCATCTATAAATCCTATTATGCCGAGCCATACAGTACACAACAACATCAATCGTACATAGACTTTATCAAGATTTCCCAGTAACAATGTTGGGATTAATATTCCCATCAAAATAATAATGCCACCCATTGTCGGAGTACCTGACTTCATCTTTTCGCCAGCCAAACCTAATTCTCTAACGGACTCGCCTATCTGCTTTCTTTTTAAAATATTTATAAGTCGTTTGCCATACACAGTTGTTATAAATAATGATAAAAGAACTGCCACCAATACCCTGAAAGTGATAAAATGAAACAGCCCGCTACCAGGAAATTTTATCCCGTTTTTTGTGAACCATTCAAATAACTGATAGAGCATTTATTCGTTTTTATTTCCCAACCAATTGAAACATTTCAGATAAAACTTCCTTATCATCAAAGTCATATTTCACTCCATTTATTTCCTGGTATTTTTCATGTCCTTTGCCCGCTACTAAAACAATATCCTGCTGCTGCGCAACAATTACAGCGGTCTTAATCGCTTCCTTTCTGTCAACAATTGAAATATATTTTTTACGTGCAATAACCGGCACCCCCTCTTCCATGTCTTTAATTATTTGTGCAGGATCTTCATTTCTTGGATTATCTGATGTGAAAATTATTTTATCGCTGTATTCACAGGCTACTTCAGCCATCACGGGACGTTTGGTTTTATCGCGATTGCCACCACATCCAACAACTGTAATAATTTTTTCTTCGCCTTGCTTTAAGTTTTTTATTGTTGCCAACACATTCAGCAAAGCATCCGGCGTATGCGCATAATCAACTATTCCAATTATTTTTTCATTTGTTGAAATCATATAATCAAATCTTCCCTCAGCTCCTGTAAGGCTGCTAAGCACCTGCAAAACGGTTTGTTTATCTTGGTCAAGACATACTGCGGCGCCATAAACAGCTAAAAGATTATAAGCATTGAAAGTGCCAATGAGCCTGCAATGCACTTCGATATCATTTATCATTAGCACAAGACCACTCAAAGAATTTTCAACAATTTTCCCTTTGAAATCAGCCATTGTTTTAAGACTATATAAATATTTTTTTGCCTTTGTATTTTGTAACATAACTGCCCCTCTTTTATCATCCGCATTACTTATTGCAAATGCTGAAGAAGGCAATGAATCAAAAAACTGTTTCTTAACTCTTATGTATTCATCAAATGTTTTATGGTAATCCAGGTGATCGTGAGTAATGTTGCTGAAAATTCCACCAGCGAATGTTAAACCTGCTACGCGATGCTGATCTATCGCATGAGAGCTGACTTCCATAAAAATATAAGAGCAACCCTCAGCATACATTTCTGCAATTAATTTATTAAGACTTATGGCATCAGGAGTTGTATGAGTTGATGCTAATATTTTATCAGCAATCTGATTTTGAACAGTACTTAACAATCCGCAGGTATAACCCAATTGGGAAAATAATTTGAATAACAATGTTGCGATGGTCGTTTTTCCGTTAGTACCGGTAACGCCAACAAGCTTTATTTTTTCTGATAACTGGCCATAAAAATGATGAGCGATGGGGCCGGGGGGGGGGGGGGGGGGTTCAACAACAATATATTGAATATCATTATTAAGAATACCGGGCAATACTTCACAAATAATTACAGAGGCGCCATAAGCAATAGCAGTATCTATAAAAGAATGACCATCAGCAATTGTTCCTTTTACAGCAATGAAACAATTGCCAGGCTTCACTTTCCTGGAATCTGTCTGTAAATCATTCACTTCGTTTACAGGAATACCTGCTACGGAAATAATTTTTACTTTGTATAATATTTGTTGCAATAATGCCATTAATTCAACTTAAGATTTATTGATTGCCCTTTATGAAAATCTGCGTTTTGCGCCAGCGATTGATAAACTACTTTTCCCGCGCCCTTCGCTTCTACTTTTAAGCCCATATTTTCCAATAAATACACTGCATCTTTTAAACCAAGCCCTGTTACATCAGGTACCTTATTTACCGCGGCTGTCGTATTGTAAACTGAATTTAGTTGCGCATAATTATTATTAAGAACTGTTGATCTCCATGAACCCGCCGTTGCAGAATCGGAAGCAGGATAACTGAACATTTTTAATATATTATTCAAATCGCTTTTTAATCCAAAAAACTGAAGTGCGCTTTTATCGGCGCCGTTAGGCAATTGATTTAAACTTTCACTGCCAATTTTTTCAGCATAAATTTTATCTGCCACTTCTCTAAATACGGGCCCGGATACTACTCCGCCATAAGCAAGCTTTGATTCATTACCATTCTGTATTACTACAGCAATACTGTATTTAGGATCATTTGCAGGAAAATATCCGATAAAAGCAGATTGATAAATTTTATTCCCTTTATTATAACCGCGATTATCCATTGCCGTTACAGCCGTACCTGTTTTACCCGCAAAGCTGTAGACATCGGTTCTAAGAGCATGTCCTGTACCGTGTTCTTCCTGTACAACAGCCATCAGGCAGGCTTTTATTTTCCCCAGGGTTTCATCACTGCATATTTTATTAACAAGAACTTTAGGCGTGAATGATTTAATTTCTCTTCCCATTTCAATTATAGAATTAACCAAATAAGGCTGCATCATTTTACCATTGTTGGCAACTGCATTGTAAACCATTAATAACTGAAGCGGCGTTACTAATTCTTCATAACCGTGAGCCATAAACGGCAGTGTTGTTTTTGTCCAGTATTTACTTGTTGGTTTTTTTACATAAGGAAACGCTGCACCAACTATATCAATGCCTGTGGCGGTATCAAGGCGCAACGCATGTAAATGATTGTAAAAACGCATTGGCTGATTGTGATAATATTCGTCAGCCATTTTTGCAAAAGCAACATTCGATGAACGGGCAAATGCTTCTTTAACTGTTATTTCGTGTGTGCCTAAATGTGAGTCTGTAACCCGAAGTCCGTAAAACAATTTTTGTCCGCCTTCACAATCAACGATACTTCCTGTGTCTACATATTTATCTTCAAGTAACGATATCAATGTTGCCAATTTAAAAACCGAACCAGGCTCTGTTCTTCTTCCAAGTCCATAATTATAGTCTTCAATATATTCCCCGTCAGGCCTTTTACCCAGGTTGGCTATTGCCTTTATTTTACCGGTTTGTGTTTCCATTACAATGCAGGTTCCGTGCAATGAATTATTTTCAACCATCATTTTCATGAGTGCATTTTCTGCAACATCCTGCATATAAGTATCAATGGTTGTAATAATATCCCTCCCATTTTCAGGTTCTATTTCTGCACCATCAACCGGCACATAAGCGCCTGCCATATAACGCATGAGCCTGCTGCCGGTTTGCCCTTTCAAAACACTATCATACGATCTTTCCAGTCCAACATTTTTACTGGTGTCTCCACGTGAAAGACCTACTGTTCTGTTCGCAAGTAACACATAAGGATTCACCCTGTTATCTCTTACATCTATTATAAACCCGCTTTTATTACGGCCTTGTTTTACCAAAGGAAAATCCCTGAGAGATGTGTACTCTTCAAATGAGATTTTCTTTTTCAACGGATAATATCTGTCCTGGTTTTTATAAGCTGCTACTAAAAGTTTCCGGTAAGACGATGCCGATGCATCTTTAAATAATTTTGATAAATAGAAACTCAATGAATCAAGGTTATCATAAAATCTTTTACCGTTTTTTTCACGAAGGCCATCCGCTCCAAAATCAACATACACATCAAAAACAGGGATAGAGGTGCTTAGCATATTTCCATCTTCGCTATAAATAGTTCCGCGTTCAGCGTTTACATCCATATATTTTAAATGCTCGGTATTGCTCATTTGTTTCCAGTAAGCCCCCTCAAATCTTTGGATGTAAAAAGCACGCCCCACTATTATTACTCCCAAAATAATGATGCCGATAAAGCATAAGTAAATGCGCCACAATATGTCGTTTTTTACATCCAATATTTTAATTTCTACAAGTTTGTAATTATTTATTTTCTACAGTGTCAGTAAGCCTTACTGGAGGAACAAATAATTCTTTTAAGCCTAACGGTTCAACAGCTTTTGCCAGCTCACTTTCTTTACTTCTGAATATTACATCCCTCTTTATGGTTTTAAATTCATACTCTTTTTCTTTTAGATTTTTTGCAGTCGAATTTATTTGCCGCACCATTTTATCAGCATAGTGCCCGTTGGCGATATAGATTATTGCGAGAGCAGAAGCAAAAAGATAAAATGGTATGTTCTTAACAAGCCACTTGTTATATAAAAGCGTTTTCCGGTTTTTTTTACGGAAAAATTTCTTTTTGCTTTCACTATTATTTTCCTGTTTTTCTGTCATTCTTAAAATTGTATGGAATGAATTTATTATTCAGAAATTTTTTTTGAAACTTTTATTTTTTCATCTTTTTTTAATTTTTAACTTCTTTATCTTGGATTGTTTTTTAATTCTTCCTTTGAAGGGTTAATGGGTTTTTTTTAAAACAGTTCCATACAAATCATTTTCCTGTACTTCATTAAAATTTCCATTTTTAAAAAAAATCTTTACTATCCTGTCTTCCAATGAATGAAAAGTTATAATGGCAATACGACCTCCCTCTTCCAACACATCAGGTACTTGCAGTAACATTTCCTTTAATGCTCCCAATTCATCGTTTACTTCTATCCGTAAAGCCTGGAAAACCTGGGCAAAATATTTTTCAGGATTTCCTTTTACAACGGGGTATAAGGCATTTTTAAATTCGCTTATCGTTTTAACTGACTGTGATTTTCTTAAGTCAACAATTAACTTAGCGAGCGTTTTTGCATTAGTTACTTCTCCATATTGTTCAAAAATTTTATGCAGTTTATCTTCTGTATAGTTAATAATGATATCAGACGCATCTAATTTTTCTGATTGGTTCATCCGCATATCCATAGCCCCATTAAATCGTGTGGAAAACCCTCTTTCAGCTACATCGAACTGGTGGCTTGAAACACCAAGATCAGCCAGTATGCCATTTACTTTTGAAATTTTATGAAAGCGAAGAAAACGCTGCAGATGCCTGAAGTTATGAGGTATAAAAATTATTCTTTCATCGTCAGGTACATTTTTAATGGTATTTGCGTCCTGGTCAAATGCAATCAACTTTCCGGCTGAATTTAATTGCTGCAGAATCCCTGAACTGTGTCCTCCACCTCCATAAGTGCAATCCACATAGATTCCTGAAGGATCAATTTGTAAACCATCAATCACTTCATGCATTAAAACCGGCACATGGTAAATGCCTTGCTGCATTTTAAGATTTTGTATTTTTATCACCCGCCATTACTTCTTTTGCCAAATCACTAAAGGCTTCTGGCGAAAAAGTTTCAAAGAACTCTTTGTGTTTTGTTTTATCCCAAATTTCAAGTTTGTCAATTCCGGAAACTAGTACGATGTCTCTTTCAAGACCTGCATATTCCATGAGCGTTTTTGGCAACAAAAGACGACCAGCGCTATCCAATTCAACTTGTGTTGCCCCATTTAAAAAATACCGTTTGAATTGCCTTACTTTTGGATCAAAATCATTCAGGTTGCCCAGGTCAGAAAATAACGGTTTCCAGCTTTTTGATGTGTATAAACTCAGGCATTTCTCAAATCCCCTGTTTAATATAAAGGGTTCACTTCCGCTTTCCGGTAATTGCTTCTTAAAACCTGCCGGTAACAAAAAGCGTCCTTTTGCGTCTAATGTAGCTTCGTATTCACCTATAAAGCCTGTCATTATGAACTAATTAGATTTGTTTAATTGAAATTTCCACAAAATAACACTTTTTCCCACTTACACAACATTTTTGACAAAATCTTTTTTATGCACCTCCCTGTTACTCATTTCAGTAAAGGATTTGAGCTGTCTAATAGTGAATTGAGCTGTTCAAAACCTGTGAATAGGGTGTGCAAAAAGTATTAATAAAAAAAAGAGGATAGTTAACGCTATAAGTCTAGCATTGAAATGTTTCTGAAATACAACCTGTATTCAGCTTATAAATTTGGACTAAAAATATGGAGCGTAGAAATTTTTTATGACAAAATTGAGTGAAAGTTATTAAGAAGCCTGCTGCTTCAAAATAGACAGATCAATTGTAAAGGAACTGCCTTTGCCGATGGTACTCTCCGCTTTAATTTTTCCTTTATGCGCATCTACAATTGATTTAACATAGCTTAGACCAAGTCCAAAGCCTTTTACATTGTGAATATTTCCGGTATGAGCCCTGTAAAATTTTTCGAATATACGGTTAAGCGTTTCTTTGTTCATACCTATGCCATTGTCTTCAATTTTGATTCGTAGATGACTATTAAAATTTTGAGTTGATAATTTTATAAAGAGATTTTCTTTAGAATATTTTATGGCATTATCAAGAAGATTATTAATAATATTAATAAAATGGACTTCATCAGCCATAATTAAATCATTGGCTGCATCCAGGTGCGTTTCTAATCTACCTTTTTTTTCTGCCAATGGAAGTTGAATATTATTTAAGGCTACCTGTATTAACTCGTTTGCATGAACCGGTTTTTCATTAAGCTGAATTTCCTGCTTATCAAGCAAAGCCGCCTGCAATATGGTTTCCACCTGTTTATTCATTCTTTTATTTTCATCTTTAATGATACCGGAAAAATAATCCATTTTCGTTCTGTCATTAATTACTTTTTCATTTTTTAAAGCATCAACTGCAAGTGAAATAGTTGCCAGCGGAGTCTTAAATTCATGTGTCATATTATTAATGAAATCCGATTTTATTTCACTCAATTTCTTTTGATTTAACAATGCCCTCAATGTTATAAAGAATGCGGCAAAAATGATGCAGGTAAAAACCACAGAAGCTACAATCATCACTACCATTTGCTTCCAAATAATATTGCTCACGTGCGGAACAACAATTACCAATAATTCCTGCGGCGCAAGGCCTTCGTCATAACCACCGTTAGGTATTTGTATGGGAAATACAAAGGATAAATTGTGAATGGTATCCATATAAGCCTCCTCATATTTTTTTGACTGAAGGTCATCTCCTATCATGGAGGTTGTGGTTATTGCAAATTCAAAATCAACATTTTTAATATCATTTTTTTCAAATGCTTTTTTAATTCTATCTCTTATTTCTTCCCGGCTGTACCTGTGCACAATAGTTGAAGGAAAAGCATTTAATGGAAAAAGAATATCATCATTTTTCCTGTTGTCAAATGGAGAGAGGTTGCTTCTCTCAGCGGCAAGATTATTAGCTGCTGATACGGTAACCATTTGCATACTACTTTCAAATTGTTGCTTCTTATCTTCAAGCGCCTGCTTGATCCACATAACCTGGAAATAAATCAGCCCAAGTAAAGACACAAAAATCAGTATGGTAATGATGGGGAAAATTCTTTTCATAAATGGCAAATTTACTCTTAGCAACAGCTAAAATGAAACGGAAAACCCTTCCTTCTAAATTTTAACTAACTCTTATCGTTTAATTTTTTAATAAAAGAGGATATTGATAAAATATTATTCAACAATTAAACATAATTTAGAATTATGATTCCCCCTGCAAAAGGTACCTTATTAATAGCTAATCCTTTTTTAAAAGATCCTAATTTCAGCCGTACCGTAATATTTCTCTGCGAACATACAGAAGAAGGAAGCTTTGGCTTTGTTTTAAATAAAAAATTTCCAAAAAAGCTGGAAGAACTGGTGCCTGATTTAACTGTAACTAATTTTCCCGTTTACCAGGGAGGGCCTGTGCAAAAAGATGCTTTGCATTTTTTGCATCAATATCCTCAACTTATAGGTGGCGGCGAGGAAGTTATGCAAAATATTTATTGGGGAGGTAATTTTGAAAGCCTTCTAATTAATCTTAAAAATAATGATATTAATAATGAAGGCATCCGTTTTTTTATAGGCTATAGCGGGTGGAGTGAAGGACAACTTAACGACGAACTAAAGGAAGAAAGCTGGCTCACTGTAAAGGCTACACGAAAGTTAATTTTTGATACCCGACCGGAAGATATCTGGAAAAATTCTCTGAAACACCTGGGCGGCAACTATAAAATGATGATCAATTTTCCCATTGACCCCCAATTAAACTAAAAAGAAGAACTGTATATTTTAAAGAAGTTTAAATATTTTTAATAAAAACTTTTGCTTTATAATTTATTATTATTTCCTGCCAGGCTTTTTATACATTTTTATTTTGGAAAAATTGTTATCAATAGTAAAAGCATGTTGCAAAAGCAGGGTCCATTACTCATTGCCTCCAATCATCCCAATTCATTTTTAGATGCAATTGTTGTAGCGGCCCTGTTTAAAAATCCGGTTTATTCTTTGGCACGTGGAGATGCATTTAATGGAAGATTGATTACAAAAATTCTCACTTCATTTAATATGCTGCCCGTTTACCGGGTGAGTGAAGGAGTTGAAAACCTGGAGAATAATTATACAACATTTGAAGCTTGCCAAAATATTTTTAAAAAAAATGGAATAGTATTAATATTCAGCGAAGGCAGATGCATAAACGAATGGCATCTGCGTCCAATTAAAAAGGGAACGGCAAGGCTTGCTCTCGAAGCATGGCAACAAGATGTAATGCTTCAGGTTTTGCCATTGGGAATTAACTACAGCAATTTTAGAAAGCCGTGGAAAAACCTGGTTTTAAATTTTGGAACGGTAATTAAAAAAGAAAATATCCGTTCCGGTTTTTCTACCGGTAAAGCCATTAATGAATTTAATGAAAATCTGAAGCAACAATTGCAAAGTTTAGTTTTTGAAATTGATGAGACTAACCAGGAAAGTTTTAATAAATATTTTTACCTGCATAATTCATTGACAAAAAAAATATTTTTATCTATACCTGCTGCTGCCGGATATATTCTTCATTTCCCCCTGTATTACCTTATTCATTTATCTATTAAAAATAAAGCGAAAGATCACTATGATTCTATCATGGTTGGACTATTGTTTTTTATTTACCCATTGTATGTTTTAATTTTTACGCTGATCACTTTTTTTATTACAAACAACCCGGTTGCATTTTTTTTATTGATAATACTACCTGCCTGCGCATTGAGTTTGCTGCATTATAAAAGAAGCTAAAATCAATTTAATAAAAAAGCCCCGCTGTAATGCGGAGCCGGGGAAATATTATTAACTGACTATATCATCAGGCTTCTTTAGCGCCTTCCACCAACACGGTAGCCCGGTTATTTAACACCTCAACGAATCCACTTTGTATTAAATATAAAATATTAGAATTTTTATCTTTTAAAATTTTAAGCTGACCTGCTTTCAAAGCGCTAACAATAGGGGCATGCTTTTCAAGTACTTCAAACATTCCATCAATTCCAGGAAGCTGAACTCCATAAACATCCCCGCTAAAAATTTTCTTTTCCGGTGTTAAGATTTCTAAAGTCATAGTACAATAATTAGCTGATTGGCTAATTAGCTAAGTAGCTAATTATGCACTCGCCGCTTCCATCATTTTTTTACCTTTTGCAATAGCGTCTTCAAGGCTTCCTACAAGATTGAAGGCTGCTTCAGGATATTCATCCACCTCTCCATCCATGATAGCATTAAATCCGCGAATAGTATCTTCAATAGAAACTAATACTCCCTTGAGCCCGGTAAATTGTTCCGCTACATGAAATGGCTGGGAAAGAAAACGCTGCACTCTGCGTGCACGGCTAACCGTTAGTTTGTCTTCATCACTCAGTTCATCCAAGCCAAGTATAGCAATAATATCCTGTAATTCTTTATAACGCTGTAATGTTAGTTTAACCCTGTTGGCACAATTATAATGTTCATCACCAACAATTGCCGGAGTAAGAATTCTTGATGTTGAATCCAAAGGATCCACGGCAGGATAAATTCCCAGATCGGCAATTTTTCTGCTTAATACAGTGGTTGCATCAAGGTGAGCAAAAGTTGTAGCAGGAGCAGGATCCGTTAAATCATCTGCGGGCACATATACAGCCTGTACGGAAGTAATAGAACCGTTACGCGTAGACGTAATTCTTTCCTGCATCAATCCCATTTCTGTTGCCAAAGTTGGCTGGTATCCCACAGCACTCGGCATTCTTCCCAACAATGCAGAAACTTCTGAGCCTGCCTGCGTAAAACGGAATATATTATCAACAAAAAACAAAATATCTTTTCCCTTACCTGTTCCATCACCGTCTCTAAAATATTCTGCAACAGTTAATCCACTTAATGCAACTCTTGCTCTTGCACCCGGTGGTTCATTCATTTGTCCGAATACAAAGGTTGCTTTTGAATCTTTCAACTCTTCCATATTTACTGAATCAAGATCCCATCCACCTTCTTCCATGCTATGAATAAATTTGTCGCCATATTTCATAATGCCTGCTTCAATCATTTCACGCATAAGGTCATTTCCTTCCCGGGTTCTTTCGCCAACTCCCGCAAATACTGATAAACCACTATATGCTTTTGCAATATTGTTAATCAATTCCTGGATCAATACCGTTTTCCCTACACCGGCACCGCCAAACAAACCAATCTTACCGCCTTTTGCATAAGGTTCAATAAGGTCAATAACTTTTATTCCTGTAAATAAAATTTCAGAAGCGGTACTTAAGTTTTCAAATAAAGGAGGTTTGTTGTGGATTGGGCGGCCATTGGCTTTGCTTACCTGCGGCAATCCATCAATAGCATCACCGGTTACGTTAAACAAGCGCCCGTTAATATCATCGCCTATCGGCATTAATATGGGCGAGCCTGAATCAACTGCTTCAATTCCTCTCCTCAAACCTTCTGTTCCATCCATTGCAATGCAACGCACGCTGTCTTCGCCTAAATGTTGCTGAACTTCCAATACCAGCTTTTCTCCATTTTCTTTGGTAATTTCCAACGCATGAAAAATTTCCGGAAGCTTGTTGTCACCAGCAAAATGCACGTCCACAACGGCTCCGATTATCTGTTTTATCTTTCCAATATTTGCCATAAATGCTTATTAATTAAGTCCGGTTTTAAATTGGCGGCAAAGGTAAGGAGATAGAGTTAAAAACCAAACTATGATGCAACATTATTTACAGTAATTATTACTTAATTTTTAAAACTTCTTTAGTATAGACTTACTGGGCGAAATTATAAAATCTCAGCCCTTCTGAATTTGATAATTGAAACATAATATCCAACTATAATAAACATTGTAATTTCACATTTTTAAAATCTGGATTCAATATGAAAAATATCTTTTTGTTTCTATTTTCTTTTCTTGCTTTTGGTTTTGTTTCATCGGCCCAGGAAATACCGGAATCAGCGCCCAAAGTTGTTCTGCCAAATGGATGGAGCCTTTCGCCTGCGGGCCATGGATTTTTATTAGGCGACCTTCCACTGAATATTGCGGTGAGTAAGTCAAAGAAATTAATAGCTGTTACCAATAACGGACAAAGCACACAAAGTATTCAATTAATAGAAGTAGCCACAGGAAAAATTCTGGATAATGTGGTAATAGCAGAGTCGTGGCTTGGCTTGAAATTTAGTGGCGATGAAAAATTTTTGTATGCTTCCGGTGGAAATAATAATCAAATTTTAAAGTATGCCATTAAAAATAAAAAGTTGCTTCTACAGGGTTCTTTAAAACTCGGCGATAAATGGCCTGTTAAAATATCACCAGCCGGTATTGATATTGATGACAAAAGAAATCTTTTATATGTCGTAACAAAAGATAATAATTCGTTATACATTCTCAATACAATTACCAAAAAAATTATCGGCCAATACAAGCTTGATGACCAGGCTTACACGTGCGTTTTATCTCCGGATAAAAAACAATTATACATCAGTTGCTGGGGCTGTGATAAACTTTACATTTTTAATACCTCTTCGAAATTATTTAATGATAAAATAAATATTGGCGATAATCCAAACGATATATGCCTTACAAAAAACGGAAAATTTTTATTCGTCGCTAATTCAAATGATAATTCAGTATCTGTAATTAATACCATTTCTAAAAAAGTAATTGAAACATTAACTTCGTCCCTGTATCCAAATGCGCCGCAAGGCTCAACTACTAACGGCGTTGCTTTGAGCCCGGATGAAAAAACATTATATATCGCCAATGCAGATAACAATTGCGTTGCGGTTTTTGATGTAAGTAAACCGGGAAACAGTAAGTCAAAAGGATTTATCCCAACAGGCTGGTACC
>CBIGQT010000003.1:0-23488 GCA_966191655.1 uncultured Ginsengibacter sp. | reverse complement strand
ATGAAAGGGAGCCGTCAACTGAAGAGCTTTCTGAAATTCTTGAGATGAGTGTAACCGAAATCAACAATATTTTTCAGAGCAATACCCGGCATACTTCATTGGATGCACCGGTACATGAAGCAGAAGATGTTGCGATGGGCGATCTTTTAAAAGGTGGCGGAGAAACAGATGAAGATGTAATGCACGACTCATTGAAAAATGAAATACGCCGCGTATTGAAGTCATTAAGTCCACGCGAAGCTGAAATTGTTAATGCTTATTTTGGCCTTGATGGTGAAAATGGTGTAACCATTGAACAGATAGGACAGAAATATGATTTAACGAAAGAACGCATACGCCAGATAAAAGAAAGAGCTATTAAGCGTTTGCAAAAAGCAAGATACAGCAGCGCTCTTAAAGCTTATTTAGGTTAAAATACAATTTGATTTTTTAGAGGCCGCCTTTTTTGGCGGCTTTTTTTTGCCATGGATTATTCAAATTTTCCTATGTAAAGTGAAAAATCCGCGTAATCTGTGTAATCCGTGGTTTAACTTTTTTCTGGTGTCAATTCTTGCTTTCCGTGGTCAACTTTTCAATAATTTTACACGTATGAAATTATTATCCGTATTGATTTGTGCTATCCTTTTGTCTTCATGTGAAAAGAATATTAATTTCAAATTAAAAGTTGTTCCCGATATTCTCGTCGTAGATGCGGATATTGAAAATAATCAGCCGCCTATAGTAGTGCTCTCTAAAAGTCTTGCTTATTTCAGTAACGTTACTCCGGAGGCTTTAGATACTTCATTCGTGCATGGTGCAACGGTGTCTGTTTCTAATGGAACCCAAACCCAACAATTAAAAGAATATTCGGTTGATTCCACCGGTGGTTATGTTATTTATTATTATTCCATAGATACATCCAACTTACCTGCGGCTTTTATCGGCCAGTTGAATACAACCTATTATTTAAAAGTAGTGGTAGCAGGAAATGAATATACAGCCGAAACTACAATTCCTCCTCTCGCAAAAAAAATTGATTCATTATGGTGGAAACCTACACCTTTTGCAGATGATACTACAGAGACAGATTTATTTGTAAGAGCTACGGATCCACCGGGGCTGGGTAATTACATTAGGTATTATACCAAAACAAATGGTGGGCCTTTTCTTCCCGGGCAACAGTCGGTTTTTGATGATGAGCTTATAGATGGAACCACTTACGATCTAAAGGTAAGTCCCGGTATTGACCGCAATAACCCTGTTGCATTTGATAAAAACTTTTTTTACAGGGGTGATACGGTCACTCTAAAACTGAGTAATATTGATCGTAATACTTATCAATTCTGGGTTACTATGGAATTTGCTTACCAGAGTATTGGTAACCCTTTTGCGTCGCCTAATACAGTGATCGGAAATATTTCAAACGGGGCGTTAGGGGCTTTTTGCGGATATGCTTCGGATTATAAATCAATAATTATTCCCAAATAGCTTTTTTATGATTTCTGTATAAAGGTCGGCAAGTTTTCATCATCAAAAAGTTTACATTTGAAAATTATATTTAAACCAGATGGATACAAATAACGAACATGTTCACTGTTTAATCATTGGCTCAGGGCCGGCGGGATATACTGCCGCTATTTATGCAGCGAGGGCTAATCTGAAACCGGTATTATACCAGGGTATACAACCGGGAGGGCAGCTGACTATAACAACTGAAGTAGAAAATTACCCGGGTTATCCCGATGGAGTGCAGGGACCTGAAATGATGGTTGATTTTGAAAAACAGGCAAAGCGAATGGGCACTGATATTCGTTATGGCCTGGCAACAGAAGTTGATTTCTCTTCCAGTCCTTTGAAAGTACAAATAGATGAAGAAAAATGGATAGACGCTGATTCGGTTATCTTATCTACGGGGGCCAGCGCTCAATGGCTCGGCCTCGAAAGCGAACAAAGGTTAAATGGTTATGGAGTAAGCGCCTGTGCGGTATGTGATGGTTTTTTCTTCAAAGGAAAAGAAGTTTGCATTATAGGAGGTGGAGATACTGCTGCAGAAGAAGCTTTATACTTAAGCAAAATATGCAGTGTTGTCCACATGTTCGTAAGACGCGATGAATTAAGAGCGAGTAAAATAATGCAGCAGAGAGTATTGAATACTGCCAATATAAAAATATATTGGAATACGGAAGTTGATGAAATATTAGGAGATGATAAAGTGGAGTCTGTCCGCATCAAAAATAACAAAACAGGCGGGAAGCAGGTTATAGCGGTTAGCGCTTATTTTGTGGCCATTGGCCATAAGCCTAATTCAGATATTTTAAAAGGCTGGCTTGATATGGACGAGAGCGGTTATGTAAAAACTTTACCCGGATCAACAAAAACAAATATTGAAGGCGTATTTGCTGCAGGAGACCTGCAGGATAAAATTTACCGGCAGGCAGTTACCGCTGCAGGAAGTGGCTGCATGGCTGCTTTGGATGCAGAAAGGTATTTAAGCCTTATGGAACATCAGGTTTCTGCTGATCGTTTTTTGCACGAAAACAAACAGAAATAAAAACAGGACAGTAAATTAAATTATAATTCATATTCATTACAATAAAATGATTGTAATACACCTTCACGATCTTCATTTCAACTCCTTTCATGGTATTCATGATGAAGAGAAAATACTCGGCAATGATTATACAATAGATGCCTCAGTTGAATTTCATGAAGAACTGCAGGTAATTAATTCAATAACGGATACTATTAACTACACAGACATTTACAACATTATCCGGGAAAGAATGAACGTGCCTACTCCTTTGCTTGAGACCATTGTTATGGAAATAGGTAATGAAATTCATAATGAATTTCCAGAGGTCAGGTGTATTAGTATTTCCATTAAAAAAATGCATCCGCCGATAGAAGGCATTCGCGGTTCTGCAGGCGTTAACTGGCAAAAACAGTATTAGCATCGTATAAATATGAAAATAATACAATGAAATTTGTTCTTTTCAATTTCCTTTTCATTTACCCTATGTTGTTGCCTGCACAGGATATTGCAGGTATTCTAAAAGAAGCCGACCAGTATGAAACTTCGATGAATGATGCACAGGCAATTGTTACTTATAGAAAAGTACTTGCTATTCAGCCCTATAATATTTTTGCGTTATGCAAATGCAGCGAACTTTGTACAAGAATTGCGGCGCGGCTAAAAGACAATGAAGTGAAGCAGGATGATTATTACAATGTGGCTAAGGTTTATGCCCAATCTGCGTTACGGGTTGACCCCCTTTATTCTGATGCAAATTTTGTAATGGCATTAACGATGGGAAAGGAAGCAATAAGAAAAGGAGGTAGTGAAAAAATAAAAGCTGTAAAAGACGTAAAAAAATATGCGGACCTTTCCATAAAATATGATTCCCGGAATTATAAGGCCTGGTTCGTTCTCGGGAAATGGTATTATGAAGTAAGTGGATTGAATTATTTTGAACGGACGGCCGTGAAAATTTTCTTTGGAGCTTTGCCGCCGGCAACTATTGACGATGCCATCAATTGTCTTGAAAAAGTCAAAATATTAGATCCTTCTTTTATTCTAAATTATCTTTCTCTTGCCAAAGCATATAAAAGGAACGATGAGGAAAATGTCGCCAGGCAAAATATTATGGCAATGTTTAATCTACCTGACAAAACACAGGATGATGAGACTATAAAAAACGAGGGCAGGGAGCTTCTTAAAAAATGGGAGTAAAAAACTTATAACAGTTCTATTCATAAAAACTAAAATTCAATTATATTTCAATCTTGTTTTGTAATTCCGTTCTTTTATTTGTAATTATTGCCAATCGTCCCGAATTAATTCCATTTAATATAATAATTTCTTCCTTTATTCCAAAAGGCAATAATTTCGCGCAAAAAATAATTTATCTTATGAATGTAAAAAAGCTATTAACCGGTTTATTAATTTTATCCTATATCTCTGTTGCAGCACAAGATACCAATTCAACTTATGATCAGCATGACCTTTTCAGTCCCAATTTTTATCCATCTTCAGTAAATGAATACCGCTCAGCCGACGGAGCGCCAGGACCTAAATACTGGACTAATAAAGCCAGCTATAAAATACAGGCGTCCTTAGACGATGTAAAAGATGAAATTACAGGCAGCGTTACTATTACCTATACCAATAATAGCCCGGAAGCATTATCATTTTTATGGTTATATCTTGATGAGAATTTGTATAACCTTAACTCACGCGGACAGGCGAAAACCCCTGCGACCGGCAGAAGCCGCTATGGCGACGTAAATTCAAAATTTGAAGGCGGCTACAATATTAAATCAGTAAAACTTGTATCAACTGAAAAAGGAAAGTCAACAGAAACTGATATAACAAATGTAATTTCTGAAACGAGGATGCAACTGCGTTTAACCGACCCAGTTAGAGCCAATGGAGGCACGGTTAGTTTTAAAATTGACTACTCATATTTTATACCAAAATATGGATCTGACAGAACGGGAATACAAGACACCAAAAACGGGAAAATTTATGCTATAGCCCAATGGTACCCTCGTATGTGTGTATACGATGATATTGAAGGGTGGAACACCCTGCCTTACCTTGGCGCCGGGGAATTCTATCTTGACTATGGCGACTATGATTATACAATTACCGCACCAGCCAAAGAACTTATTGTTGGTTCCGGTGAATTACAAAACCCACAGGAAGTATTAACCCCAACACAAATAAAAAGGCTGAACCAGGCAAGGCAAAGTGATAAGACTGTAATGATACGTACTGCTGCTGAAGTTACTGATCCATCATCAAGGCCACAAAAAAATAGCCTGACCTGGCATTTTAAATTAAATAATGCGAGAGATGTTTCGTGGGCTGCTTCCACCTCTTTTATCTGGGATGCAGCAAGAATGAATCTGCCGTCAGGAAGAAAAGCTTTGGCAATGAGTGTTTATCCTGAAGAATCTGCGGGCGACAGTGCCTGGGGAAGAGCAACAGAATACACGAAAGGAAGCATAGAAAATTATTCTAAAAGATGGTACGAATATCCTTATAATACTGCGACGAATGTAGCAAGCAACATTAGTGGGATGGAATATCCGAGCATTGTATTTTGTGGTTACAAAGCAAGAGGGGGAGGCCTTTTTGGAGTAACAGATCACGAGTTTGGACATACCTGGTTTCCCATGGTTGTTGGAAGCAATGAAAGAAAATACGGATGGATGGATGAAGGCTTTAATACATTTATAAATACGTTGGCCGCTGTTGATTTTAATAATGGCGAATACAAAGGAAAACCCAGAGATAAAGCTGCGTTGTATAAATACATGTTTGGCGATAAGTCTGAAACCATGATGAGCGAACCTGATGCTCTTAAAGAATCCAATATAGGATTTGAGCTTTATGTAAAACCCGGTTATGCACTTACGATTTTACGTGATGAGATCCTCGGACATAAAATATTTGATTATGCATTTCAAACATATATTAAAAGATGGGCTTATAAACATCCAACTCCATGGGATTTTTTCAGAACGATGGAAAATGCCGGTGGTGAAGATTTGGGATGGTTTTGGAAAGGAATGTTTATAAAAAATTATAAACTTGACCAGGCTGTAAGTGGTGTAAAATATGTGAAAGGCGATTCAACACAAGGCGCTCTTGTTACCATTGAAAATCTTGACAGAATGGCTATGCCTGTTTACCTTCAGTATGAAACCGAAAGTGGTAAAACAGGAATGATTAAAATACCTGTAGAAGTTTGGCAAAATGGAAATACCTGGATTCAGAAATTAAATACTACCGAAAATATCAAGAGTGTTACCATTGATCCTGAGCATATTTTTCCTGACATAAATTTTGATAACAACACCTGGAAAAATAATTAGCTGATTAGCCAATTGGCTAATTGGCTAATTAGCTATACTTTTGCAACCTTTTATGAAACCCATTAGTGAAATATTCAGTTTGCTGGACAAACCAAAGAAAATTGTAATTACTTTTCATCAAAAGCCCGATGCAGATGCAATGGGCTCGGGGCTTGGCTTATATCATTTTCTTACCCAGTTCGGTCATACAGTTACTGTAATTTCACCAACCAACTGGCCTTCTTTTTTAAACTGGATGCCGGAAAGTAAAAAAGTAGTTGACTTTGAAATGCAGACTGATAAAGCAAAACCAATATTGCAAAACGCCGAATGGATTTTCTGTCTTGATTTTAATGTATTAAGCCGCACTAAAAAAATGGAGCCGGTTATTGAGTCCCTGTCAGCTACAAAAATTTTAATAGACCATCATCAACAGCCCCAGACCGATGCCTTTGATTATGGTATAAGTGATGTTGCTAAAAGCTCAACCGCGGAGATGGTATACGATTTTATAGTGGCGGCCGGATATGCTGAAAAAATCAATGCCGAAGCTGCGGAATGTTTATATGCCGGAGTAATGACAGATACCGGGTCATTCAGATTCAATTCTACCTCCGCCAGTGTTCACAGAATGATTGCAGTCCTTAAAGACAAAGGCCTTCAACACAGCCAGATTCATGAAAATCTTTTCGATAATTTTCTTGAAGGACGCTTTCGGTTTTTTGGAAATATCCTGCTTAACCGTATGGAAGTTTTTTATGAATACAATACAGCCCTCATTACAATTCCGCAATCTGACCTTATTAAATTCAATGTAAAAACCGGGGATACAGAAGGGCTCGTAAATTTTCCATTAAGTATAAAAGGAATTAAACTCGCAGCAGTTATAATAGACCGCGGAGATGAACGTAAAAGTTCTTTCAGAAGCAAAGGAGGTTTTGACGTAAATACTTTTGCAAGAAAATATTTTAATGGTGGTGGCCATTTTAACGCGGCAGGAGGTAAAAACAATGAGCCCCTTGATGAAGTTGTGCGAAAATTTAAAGTAGCGATTAAAGAAAACGAGGAACAATTAAACAGTTAACAATTATAAAAAAAATAAACATGAACAAACCAATCAACCTTGTTGCAATAGCAATTTTAATTTTTGCTGCAGGGTGTAAAGAACAGGATTTTCAAAAAGCTAAGGACGGATCTGAATATAAAGTTATTCGTTCCGGTAGCACTGCCAAAGCAACTCCCGGAAGTTTCATCGAGTTAAATATTGTAGTTAAATATAAAGACAGCATAATTTTTAGCTCCGTTGAAAGCAGCGCACCGAGATTTATCCCATTTGACACTGCATCATTTCCTCCCTTTTTTAAGGACGTATATGAAGGTGATAGCCTGGTTATAAGGCAATCAACAGATTCAATTATGAAAAGCGGGCCAGGCGCTCCATGGATGAAGAAAGGCCAGTTTATAAACCAAAGTTTTAAAGTAGTAAAATTATTTGCAACTAAAGAGGCTGCTGATAGCGTCGCTAAAACATTTGAAGGCGAAGCAAAAGCCAAAGCATACAAAAAAACTGAAGGACTTATTGAAAAAGAAATTGCAGATAGTGCCGCGCTTATGAAAAAGGATGATCAGATTATTAACGATTATCTCACTAAAAATAATATTAAAGCAAATAAGACACCATGGGGAACCTATGTTTCCATAACCACTCCTGGCACCGGCGCTAATATTACTGAGAATGATGTTGCCGTGGTAAATTATACCGGCAAAACATTTAACGACAGCACCTTCGATTCAAATACTGATAAAGCATTTAATCATGTAGAACCTTTGTACGTGGAAATGGATCAGTTCAGGTTAATTCCCGGCTGGATTGACGGCCTTAAGCTGATGCAAAAAGGAAGCAAAGGCAAAATAGTTATTCCTTCAGTTTTAGCATATGGCGGTAATGGAAAACCTCCAAAAATTGGCCCTAATGAAAACCTTGTTTTTGATATTGAAGTAACCGATGTGGTTACACAGGATCAATACCAGAAAGAAATGGAAGCAAAGCAAAAAATGATGCAAATGCAACAACAAATGATGCAACAACAAATGCAACAGCAAATGCAAAAACAACAGCAACAACAACAGGCACCTGCACCAAAAGGAAAATAAATTCTAAAATTTATACTTATAAACGCCGCTCTTTTTAAAAGAGCGGCGTTTATGCTTTACCGTAAGCTTCAACAAGTGTAATGGTTTCCTTTGCTTCTTTCACGTCGTGAACTCTTAGAACAGCCGCACCATTCTGTAAAGCAATTGTGTTTAAAACAGTAGTTCCATTCAAAGAATCTCCGGCAGTCGTCTGAAGTGTTTTATAGATAGTCGATTTTCTTGAAAGGCCAGCCATTATTGGCTTCTCCAACATTTTAAAAACTGAAAGGTATTTAAGCAATATTAAATTATGCTGAATAGTTTTTCCAAAGCCAAAACCGGGGTCAAGTATCACATCTTTAATTCCTGCAAGCCTGCATGCATTTATTTTTTTTATAAAAAAATCCAGCACTTCAGCAATTAAATTTTCATATCGAGTCTCAAGATGCATCGTTTCCGGCACACCTTTCATGTGCATACAGATGTAAGGAACATTAAGTGAAGCGACTGTATCTATCATATTTGTATCCATTTCGCCAGCGCTGATGTCATTTACAATTGAAGCGCCTGCAAACACTGCAGCTACTGCAACTGATGCATGATAAGTATCTATTGAAAGCAATACGTCGCCCGTTATTTTTGATAGCATTTCAATAACAGGAATTACTCTTTGTATTTCCTCTTCGGAAGAAATCCGTTCACTTTGTGGCCTGGTACTTTGACCTCCAATGTCAATAATATCTACTCCTTCATGTATCATCTGTTCTGCCTTCATAAGTATTACCTCATGGTTTTGAAACCTGCTGCCGCTATAAAAAGAATCATTGTTGATATTCAGGATTCCCATTACCAAAGGCTTTTCGATCAATATTAGTTTTCCTTTGCAGTTCAATGTAAACATTGTGCGTTTATGATTAAATTTGACGATAATTATGTCGCAAGTTACCACCGATCAGCAATACAACAGTGCTGTAAAAAATTGCAGGGAAATTTTTCTAAAGAAAACAAAAGATTACGGAACATCATGGCGTGTGTATCGTACTATTTCCATTGCAGACCAGATTTACATAAAAGCAAAACGCATCAGGAATATCCAGGAAAAGGGAATTCAAAAAATTGATGATGATATAATGGGAGAATTTAAAGGAATATTAAATTATGCAGTTATTGGCTTAATTCAACTGGATATAAATGATGATGAAATAGAGGAGCTTCCTTTAGAAAGTGTAACCAAATTGTATGATGAAAAAATCAGCCTTGCCAAAAAATTAATGGGAGATAAAAATCATGATTACGGAGAGGCATGGAGAGATATGAGCCAGGAAAGTTTTGTTGATTTAATTCTTGCGAAAATTCTTCGCATAAAACAAATTATTCAAAACGAAGGAAAGACTATAATAAGCGAAGGGATCGACGCCAACTATTTTGATATTGTTAATTATGCAGCCTTCGCACTAATAATTCAACAGGAATATAACGGTGTATACTAAACGAAATAATATGAAAGTATTAGTTAATGCAGCAAGAATATTGGTAGGTGTTTTATTTATTTTTTCCGGTCTTGTTAATGCAAATGATCATTTAGGCTTTTCTTATAAAATGCAGGAATTTTTTGATGTATGGGCGCAAAATCCTTCACTGGCTCATTTTATGCATTGGCTCGATAACTATGCACTTCCGTTTTCAATTATCATGATTACACTTGAAATTATTGTGGGCATCGGAATATTACTGGGAATATGGAAAAGATTTTTCAGCCTGCTACTTTTACTATTAATTATTTTCTTTAGCTTTTTAACAGGCTACGCAGTACTATCCGGTAAAATAGCCACCTGTGGCTGCTTTGGTGATTGTATTCCATTAACTGCCTTGCAATCTTTTATTAAAGATTTAATTTTATTTGCGCTGATATTATTCATCTTCTTTGGTGTAAAATATATAAAAGCCGTATTGACTCCCGGTGCCAATTTCATAATGTTACTAATTTCTGTTTTCATCGTGTTGGGATTTCAATGGTTTGTTTTGCGCCACATGCCAGTTAAAGATTGTCTTCCTTTCAAAAAAGGGAACAATCTCATAGAGCAAAGAAAAATGCCTGCCAATGCTGTTCCTGATAAAAAAGATTTTAAATTCTTTTATAAAAAAGATGGAAAGGAGAAAGAATTCACCGGAAAAAATCTCCCGGATTCAACATGGGAATTTGTACGAAGAGAAGATTTTATTGTTGAAAAAGGCAAAGACAATGAACCACCAATAAAAGATTTTTATCTTACTACACTATCAGGAAACGATTCAACCGAAGCCATCTTAAATACTACAGGGAATTATTATTTATTTTTTGTGAAAGACCTTTCCGCAGGAACTGATAGTTGGCTTAGTGATTTTGTAACTGTTTATAATACTGCCAGAAATAAAAATATTCCTTTGTTTATTGTAGCCTCTCAAACAACAGAAGCACAGCAGTTTTTTAATGAAAGAAACAATTATGATCTTCCTGTTTTAAGTCTCGACGCCACGTCTTTAAAAACTGCGGCACGTACTAACCCTGAACTGTATTTAATGAATGGGCCGGTTGTTATTAATAAATGGGGATGGGCAGATTTTAAGAAAGCGGTGAAATAAAATTAAGATGTAAATTATGAATGGAGGCTTACGTTTATAACTAATATATGCTACAACTAATTATAAAAAAATTATTCTACGGAATTCTTGTTCTTGCAGGTGTTGTAGTAATTGTATTTTTTATTTTCCAGGCTTTTGCAGATCCTTCACGATTAGTGGCAGGACAAACCGGCGATAAAAAAACAATGGATAACATCAGGAAAGAATTATATCTCGACCAGCCCAAATGGAAACAATTTTTATTGTACATCAATGATGTTTCCCCGGTTTCTATTGATACAAAAAGAGAAATTGAAGAAAAAAAATTGCATGGTTTTTTTATTGGAGGCAATACAAAACCCGATAGTTATCGTGTTGGTATTAAGGTTCCCTATTTGCGCCGCAGCTATCAAACAAAAAAAGATGTAATTACTGTATTGATGGAAGCGTTGCCGGGTACACTAATGCTTGCTTTTGCAGCCATGTTGTTTGCAACCATTGCCGGAATTTTGCTGGGAGTGCTGGCAGCCGTAAAGCAAAATACCTGGCTGGATACTTCTTCTGTTTTTGCGAGCGTTATTGGTATATCTGCACCGTCATTTTTTATGGCAATTATAATTGCCTATGTTTTTGGTATTGTATTGCATGCATATACAGGCTTGCCACTAACCGGAAGCTGGTTCAATATTGACGAAACTAACGGTGAGCGTTACCTGACATTGCAAAACTTAATATTACCTGCCATAACTTTAGGCATAAGGCCATTGGCGATAATAACGCAATTAACACGAAGCTCGATGCTGGATGTATTGAACCAGGATTATATAAGAACTGCCTATGCAAAGGGGCTAACCCGTACACAGGTTGTGTATCGCCATGCATTACGTAATGCACTGAATCCGGTTCTAACGGCCATTACGGGCTGGTTCGCTGAATTACTTGCCGGTGCATTTTTTGTGGAATATATTTTTGGTTGGCAAGGCCTGGGGAAAGTAACGGTAGATGCACTTGAAAAATTGGATTATCCGGTGGTGATGGGCTCTGTGCTTTTAGCCGCTACTATTTTTGTATTGGTAAATATTCTCGCCGATGTTTTATATGGAATAATTGATCCAAGAATTAAAATGGAATAAAATACTGATGTCAGACAATACATCGGGCATCGCACTTATGTTTCAAATCTTATTCTCATTTTATCACCACTTCTTTAATAACTTTTTCTCCAAGCGCTTCATTTACTCTTTCTATAATTTTTTCTTTCTGATATAATAGCTCGTTTTTTAAAGGCGCCACATTAGTTGTTATAAATAGTGTGGAATTAATGATCTGAATTTTATCAGTATATCTCGCAATGGTTTTTCCCATAATCTTTTCCCAGGCATCTTCTATCTGTAATGCCTGTACGCCACTTTTTAATTTGCTGTTTTTTAAAAATTGTTTTAGTGCTTCTCCAATTGATATTTCTGCCATAAAATAAAGTTCAATCTGTTAGTTCTATTATTTGTACTTCGCCACCAAATTCTGATAAAGCATTTTCCAGTCTTTCCCTGTGTGTGTCAGTTATAAAAACCTGTCCCGCATTTTTTTTGCATACATATTGCAACAAATTTTTCATTCTTAATTCATCCAGTTTTTCAAATACATCATCCAGCAACAATAGTGGCGGAGAGCCTTTCAGAGAACATAATATTTCAAACTCGGCCAGTTTACAGGCAAACAAAAGGCTTTTCCGCTGACCCTGTGACGCAATATTTTTAAATATATTTTTATTTAGAAAAAAGGTCAGGTCATCTTTATGAGTGCCTGTATTAGATCGCTGGGTCAGAATATCTTTTTGCCTTGCAGCCGCCAATAAAGCCTGAAAATTATTGTCATTTAAATGGCTGTTATATTCCAAAGATACATTTTCATTATTGCCCGATATATCTTTATAAAATTCCTGAACTAAGGGAATAATTTTTTTACAAAACTGTTTTCTCACTTCATAAATATATTCTCCCGGCTTCACTAATTGTGCATCAAGTGCATCTAGAAACCGCGGATCAAAATTTGTTTGAAAAGATTCATTCTTAAGAAAGCTATTCCGTTGCAGTAAAACTTTATTGTAATTAATTAACTGCTGCAAATATTCCGGATCAACCTGGCTTATTAATGTATCCAGGAATTTTCTGCGTTCCTCACTTCCTCCTGTTATCATTTGTATGTCATCCGGCGCAATCATAACGCACGGAAATTTTCCAATATGATGCGAAAATTTTACATAAGCAACATCATCAAGGTAAAATTCCTTTTTTAAAGAGGAACGATAAATGCATACAATTTTTGTTGCGTTTACAGTGTTATTTAATTCAGCTTCCAGCCTGAAACCTTCGGACCCAAAGAAAATATTGAGTGAATCGGTTTTTGAAAAATAACTTTTGGTAAAACACAAATAATTTATTGCGTCGAGCAGATTGGTTTTGCCTTTGCCATTAAGACCGCAAATGCCGACAATTCTTTGTTTAAAATGAAACGTTTCCGATTCGTAATTCTTATAACCCGTTAATGCAATTTTAGTGAATGCCATATTGGTATGCAAGATACAAAGGATGCTTATTTCAATAAGTCATTACAGGAGATTTTTATATTTTTTTCTCACTTAGTGTTGTTACAAAAAGAGCATTATAATTACCTTGAAGCAGTAACTGAACAGATAGCTGATTGTGATAATATTAACAAGCCAAAAGCTTGCAATAATTAATAGCGTGCATATCCACCACGATAGTATATTTTATCATTTCTAAATCGCCATGTTTCCATATAAAGGGTAGAATCTTTGGTGCCATCTTTTCTTACAACTCTTTCCTTCATCCATGTGGCCACCCAGTCTTCATTTTTATCAACACTATGCAGGGGCACAAAAGCTATAAATTCTTCGGTGATGGTTTTTAGCGTATTTCTGTAAGCTTTCACTTTTTTTATTACATCTTCCTTTGTAGTTTTTATTTGTATGGCATCATACGATTGTGATATTACACTGTCAGCTAAGTATTTATTGAATTCATCAATATTATTATCTTCAAGAGCTTTATACAAGCTAAGTACTTTCGCAGCATTTTCAGGGTTACCTATTTTCCAGTCAGAAGAATATGTAGCAGTGAAAGGATAATTAACTGCCGGAGCAGTTTCCTCCATTTTAGTTGCAGAAGTAGAATCATTATTTACTGCTGCATTTGCCACTACAGGCTTTTCTTCTGCAGGTGTTGTCGGTGAGCTACACGAAATAATTGCGCAGGCAAGCGAAGCAATAAGAATAACTTTTTTCATAATCTGTTGATTTAAAATTGTAATTTTTTGCATAATGATAAATTATCTTTTTTTATTTTTCGTAACAAAAAAAATTAACTCACCGGTCAATTATTTTTCTGTTTATACTCCAAAGTAAAGATATTTTAAATGAAATATACAGAATAGCGGATACTTAATTAACTCAATCATTATTATATTTGCGCCCTATGACACAGGAACAATTAAAAGATTTGAGAGACCGTTTGGTGGTTTTGAGGAGGTTTCTTTGACGTTGAGAATCGTCAGCAGAAAATAAATAATGATAAGCAACTTTCCCTTTCTCCCGGATTTTGGAATGACAATGACCGGGCAACATCTATTTTAAAAGAAATTAAATTAAATGAGTTCTGGATGAACCTGTTTAATGCGGTACAATCAAAAGTGGATGATTTTGCCGTATTATTTGATTTCTGGAAAGAAGGTGAGGCTACAGAAGAGGAAGTTAAAGAAGCTTTCAATAATTCTATTGCCGCTATTGAAGAAGCCGAATTTAAGAGCACGCTCAATAAGCCGGAAGATGAAATGGTTGCTATACTCCAGATTAACAGCGGGGCGGGAGGAACTGAAAGCCAGGACTGGGCAGAAATGCTTTTACGCATGTACCGCATGTATGGCGAAAAGCAAGGGTGGGCCGTTACTGAACTGGATTACCAGGCAGGTGATGGCGCAGGAATAAAAAGTGCAACACTTCAGTTTGACGGGCCGTTTGCCTACGGTTTTTTGAAAGCTGAAAGCGGTGTACACCGGCTTGTGCGCATTTCCCCTTTTGATAGTAATGCCAGGCGCCATACGAGCTTTGCCAGCGTTTATGTGTATCCGTTAGTTGATGATACCGTTGACATAAAAGTAAGTCCGGCCGATGTGGAATGGGCTTTCTTCAGAAGTGGTGGCAGTGGCGGACAGAATGTAAATAAAGTAGAAACTGCAGTACGCCTTACCCATAAACCCACGGGAATTATTGTGGAGTGTCAACAGGCACGTACACAGGGAGAAAACAGGGAGAAAGCGATGACTATGTTAAAGAGCAGGTTGTACGAAGAAGAGATGCGCAGGAGACAGGAAAAATTAAATGCAACGAATGCTACAAAGAAAAAGATAGAGTGGGGAAGCCAGATTCGCAGTTATGTTTTTCATCCTTATAAGATGATAAAAGACCATCGTACAGACTATGAAGTTGGCAATATCGCACCGGTGATGGATGGAGAACTGGATGGATTTATAAAAGCATATTTAATGATGGAAGCAGAAGACATTAATAATTAAAATAAAAACCCTGATTAAACCTATAAACACAAGAATCAAAACTAATCCACGTTAATAGCATAAATCAGTACATTTGAAAATACACTCACGAATTTCAGGAATTAAAATCCATTAAACTACTACCATTATGCCATCCATTCTTATTATTGATGATGAAAAAAGTATCAGAAAGACGCTGACAGAAATATTAAGCTATGAGGGTTATAAAATAGATGAAGCTGCTGATGGAGAAGAAGGTCTTAAAAAATTTAAAGAGAAAAATTTTGATATTGTTTTATGCGATATTAAAATGCCCAAGCTGGATGGAATTGAATTTCTCGAAAAAGCAAAAGAGATAAACGATGAAGTTCCTATCATCATTATAAGCGGGCATGGAAACATAGAAACCGCTGTGGAAGCGGTAAAGAAAGGAGCTTATGATTATATCTCCAAGCCGCCGGATCTCAACCGCATGCTGATTACGCTTCGCAATGCAATGGATAAAACGTCATTAGTGGCAGAAACAAAAGTGCTGAAACGAAGAGTAGGTAAAGTACAGGAAATTGTAGGCGAATCATCTGCTATAAAAAAAATTAAAGACACCATTGATAAAATTGCACCAACTGAAGCAAGAGTTTTAATAACCGGTGAGAACGGCGTTGGTAAAGAATTGGTGGCAAGATGGATACACGAAAAAAGTAATCGTTCGCAGGGGCCTATAGTTGAAGTGAATTGCGCAGCAATACCGGGCGAGCTGATTGAAAGTGAATTATTCGGACATGAAAAAGGCAGTTTTACTTCTGCCGTAAAACAGAGAATAGGAAAATTTGAACAGGCGAACGGAGGCACTTTATTTCTTGACGAAATTGGCGATATGAGTCTTAATGCACAGGCAAAAGTATTGCGTGCATTACAGGAAGCTAAAATTACAAGAGTGGGTGCAGACAAAGATATAAACGTAGATGTAAGGGTTATTGCAGCAACGAATAAAGACCTGCTCAAAGAAGTAGAACACAAAAATTTCAGGCTCGATTTATATCACAGACTGGGTGTGATAATTGTGCATGTTCCATCTCTGAACGATCGCCTCAGTGATATTCCATTATTGGTTGACCGCTTTCTCGAAGATATAGGAACAGAATATGGCCAACCAAAAAAATCAATTGACAGGAAAGCGCTTGACTTATTGCAGAAATACAACTGGAGTGGAAATATTCGTGAACTTCGCAATGTTGTGGAACGACTGATCATTCTTTCTGGTAAAACTATTGCAACGATTGATATTGAAAATTATGTATTACCAAAAAAATAATTAAAAGTTGAGATTCTGCATTTATCAATCTCCCAACTCATACGTCTTCCTTCATGCCTGATAGCTAAACCTAATGAAACATATCTATTGCATTAGCGGATTTGGAGCAGATGAGCGTGTTTTTTCCAAAATAAATTTTCAAAATAATGACGTTCATTTTATTCAATGGATTGATCCATTAAAAAATGAATCTATTGAAGGATATACCAAAAGAATGAGTGAACAAATTCACCATTGTAATCCTATACTTTTTGGGCTATCGTTTGGGGGAATAATATCTATTGAGATTGCCAAAATAATTCCAGTAGAAAAAATTATTATCATCTCAAGTATAAAAACATTTCATGAAATGCCAATCTGGATGAGGCTTACAGGCAAACTAAAATTAGATAAAATATTTCCGCTTAAAACATTCCGTTTTATCGAGCCAATAGAAAATTATAATCTTGGAATTGAAAACAAAGATGAATTTAAATTAGTTGAGCAGTACCGAAATGCTATCAGTCAACAATATACGAATTGGTCAATTCATCAAATTCTTAACTGGAAAAATGTGTGGAAGACAAAAAATATTTCGCATATACATGGAGGCAAAGATCACATGTTCCCCATAAAAAATATTAAAGCGGATTATATTATACACGATGGCGGCCATTTTATGATCATGAACAGATCAGAAAAAGTAAATATAATAATTGATGAGATTTTTAAAGAACTACCAAAATAAGTTTGAAAAAATTTTTGTTAAACTAATGATAACTATTTTCACGGGGTTTTTTAAGTAGCGTTTTAAAACGGTACTTTTGTTCGCATTATCAAAATTTTAAAAATGAGTATAGGTTTACTTTTATTTATTATAACATTTATTCTTTGGCATATCGGGTTGTATGGTATGTTTAAAAAGGCCGGCATTACTCCGTGGAAAGCTTTAATTCCTTTTTACAATACGTGGTGCATGGTGGAAAAAATGCAGCTAAAAAGAGTATGGTTTTTTCTCCAGTTAATACCCATTGTTGGACAATTTATAACCCTTTGGATTTGTATAAAATTTGTGGAGCATTTCGGAAGGTTTGGAATTTTGCATCATGCGGCAACGGTTTTAATACCCTTTATTTATTTTCCTTATTTAGGCTATTCCGATAAGGAAAGATACGCCGGCATACCTGTTGTAAAAAATTATAAAAAAGGAGCCGCACGGGAATGGATAGACGCAGCAGCATTTGCTATTGTTGCAGCAACTATCATCCGCACATTTGTATTTGAAGCTTATACGATACCTACTCCATCAATGGAAAAACTTTGCTGGTAAATGATTTTCTTTTTGTAAGTAAGTTTAGTTACGGTCCGCGCATTCCCAATACACCTCTTGCCATGCCTTTTGTGCATCACACTATTCCGGGACTTAATACAAAATCTTATGTTGAATGGATTCATATACCTTATACAAGATGGTTTGCAAGCCCTGTTCAACGTAATGATGTAGTGGTTTTTAATTTTCCTGTAAACGATACGCTTATTAATGATGAAGTAAATTTTGGTTCCAGGGTTACTTATTACCAGGAAATAAGAAGAAGAATGATGGACGAGCATATCTCTGAAGCCGAAGCCAGGACAAGGGTTTGGGATCAGTATGGAGATGAAATTATAACGCGGCCTGTTGACAAAAGGGAAAATTTTATTAAACGATGTGTGGCAATTGCCGGAGATACTTTACAAATAAAAAACAGGATTGTATATATAAATAATGTTGCAGAACCTTTGCCGGAATTTCATGAATTTAAGTATGACGTTACTACCAGTGCACCTTTGGATCCGGATCAACTAAACGATATAGGAATACAATTTAATATGGATGATGAAAATAAAAACCAGGTGCATCAAATACAAAATAACCTTTACGAAATAAGTATGACAGATGGTGAAATGGCTTCTCTCAAAATGTTGCCTTCTGTAAAAAATATTGAACCAGCGGTATTATACCCAAACGATAAAAGTCCCTATTTATTTCCGTTTTCGGGTGCGGGAACTGAAAGCTGGACAGTGGATAATTACGGCCCTATGTGGATTCCCAAAAAAGGAGCAACCATACAATTTACTCCTGATAATGTAATTCGTTATAAACGCTGTATTGAAGTGTATGAAGAAAATAAATTTGAAGAAAAAAATGGGCAGTATTTTATCAATGACAAACCTGCCACCAGTTATACTTTTAAAATGAATTACTACTGGATGATGGGAGATAACCGTCATAATTCACTGGATAGTCGCTTCTGGGGCTTTGTTCCGGAAGATCATGTTGTAGGTAAAGCTTCATTAATATGGTTTAGCTATAACAATGGTCCGAGATGGAGCAGGATATTCCAAAAGATAAAATGATTTTTTGCCGCGAATTGGCGTTGATCACATTCATAAAAAAGAATCAGTGACAATCCGTGTAACCTGTCTGCCGACAGGAAGGTTCGTGGCAATTCTAACTAATGAATTCTGTCACCTCTCACTTCCATGTTCAACATTACATCAGTCTCATAAGCAATCCATTCCTTCCATCGGTTTCTCACTTTTTCTTTGTTGATATAAGTGTCCGCGAGGGTAATGAATAAAGTATAATGACCTGCTTCGCTTTCCATAAATTTCCGGTAAAAAATTCGCATATACGCGTCCGTTAGTCCCTCACTCAATCTCTTAAAACGCTCGCAACTCCTTGCTTCTATCAGCGCCATTGTAAGTAACTGGTCTAACAATCTCTCTCCAGGGCTGCCGCCCTTTTTCTGAAAATCAAGCAGCTTATTCACATATTCATCTTTCCGTTGCTTCCCTAATTGCAAATTTCTTTTTCTTAACTCAGCTAATACCTGGCGAAAATGGCCCCATTCTTCTGTAACAATTGGCGCCAGTTCATTAACCAGTTTTTCTTTATCATTATATTTTTGAATCAAAGAGATACAACTGTTGGCCGCTTTCTGTTCGCACCATGCATGATCGGTTAAAATATCTTCCAGCGAAATTGAAGCAAGGTCTACCCAACGTGGATCTGTGACTAACTGAAGCCCTAAGATATTTTTTGTATCCTGTGATAGAATTTCCATCTTTCAAAAATAAGAAAATAACAGCCCCTAACCCCCGAAGGGGGAACAAGAAAACAAATCCCATGGACAAAATATCCCACAACGATCTTTATAAGTTAGTTCCTTTCCCTTCGGGAAAGGGTTGGGTATGGGCTATCTTTACAACATGCACGAAGATTTTCTAAATAAAAAATTAGATGAAAGAAAACAGGTTAACGCATTACGATCACTTATTGTGAATGATGATACAACAGATTTTTGCAGCAATGATTATCTTAGTATTGTAAAAAATAAATTGATTGAAAAATCAATACAAAAAGACCTTTCACATGGAAGTACAGGCTCACGGCTGCTTTCAGGAAATTACAAATTTATTGAAGAAACAGAAAATTTTATAGCCGCTTTTCATGAAGCAGCAGCCGGATTAATTTTTAATTCCGGTTATGATGCCAATACAGGACTGCTAAGTTGTGTTCCGCAAAAAGGAGATGTGATAATTTATGACCAGCTAAGCCATGCTTCTATAAGAGATGGGATTCGTTTATCTTTTGCAACGTCTTTTTCATTTTTGCATAATGATTTAACTGATCTTGAAAAAAAATTAACCCTGGCCATTAATCTTGATCGAAATATTTTTGTTGTTACTGAATCTGTTTTTTCAATGGATGGAGATAAAGCTCCGCTTATTGAAATCTCAAATCTTTGTGAAAAACACAATGCCGGATTAATAGTTGATGAAGCGCATGCAACCGGAGTTATCGGCAGAAGAGGAGAGGGGTTGATTCAGCAATTATTCCTACAACAAAAATGTTTTGCACGCATTCATACTTTCGGGAAAGCGTGTGGCTGTCATGGCGCTATTGTATTAGGCTCAGCGCAGTTAAAAAAATATCTCATTAATTTTTCAAGACAATTTATTTACAGTACATCTTTACCGCCATCAGCAACAGCGGCAATTGCAGCATCTTATAATATATTTCCTTCTTTACAAAATGAAAGGGACCATTTGAATAATTTAATTACAGTTTTTCAAAAGAAAAAAATAAAACATACTTTATTAAAAAGTGATACGCCGATACAGGTTGTTATCATTCCCGGAAATGAAGAGGTAAAGAAAGTTGCTCGTTCTTTGCAGGAAAATAAAATGGATGTGAGAGCCATTTTATATCCCACCGTTCCAAAAGGAAGGGAAAGATTGCGGATTGTTTTTCATGCATTTAATACAGAAGAACAGGTAGAAAAACTTGCTGAATTATTATCATAGTCAAAGATGAGTCGTATTGGTTGCATTGTCTTTCATCTTTTTAGTATTTTACATCTTTAAATTTATTTATGCGCATCATTCCTTTTGTCATTTTTGGAGTAGTTACTACAGCACTTATTATAATTTTAAATTCAACTTTATTAACTCCTGCACCGTTAGGAAAATTATTAGCTCCTCAAAATGGAATATGGCAAAATGCAGAACCTGTAGATCACGATTATTCTGCTGATCTTTCATTTAAGCAACTAAAAGGAAAAGTAGATGTTTATTTTGATGAACGTTTGGTACCACATGTTTTTGCTGAGCAGGAAAATGATGCATTCTTTGTCCAAGGTTATCTTCATGCAAAATTTCGTTTATGGCAAATGGAATTTCAAACATTTGCCGCGGCTGGAAGAATAAGTGAATTGATTGGTAAGAAACAAGCTGTGCTGGGTTTTGACCGTAATATGCGAAGGCTGGGAATGGTATATGCTGCGGAAAATTCATTGAAAGAAGTTGAAAAAGACCCGGCAACATTATTGGAATGTGATAATTATACTGCCGGTGTGAACGCTTATATAGAATCCCTGAATGAAAGTACACTTCCCTTAGAATATAAAATAATGGGATATTATCCTGAAAAATGGACAAACTTAAAAACAGCGCTTTTCTTAAAATATATGAGCCTCGATTTGGCAGGCGGCGAAAATGATTTCGAATATACGAATGCCAAATCAGTTTTTTCTTCCGGCGATTTTAATAAAATATATCCTGTTATTATGGATTCGCTTGACCCGATAGTTCCAAAAGGTACTGCGTTTGCAAAGCCGGGAATAGAATTAAAAATTCCTGCTACCGCGGACTCACTTTATTTTGATACAAAAGATTCAACAACTATACAGGAGCAAAAACCCGATCCAAATAACGGCAGTAACAACTGGGCAGTAAATAAAAAAAAAAAAAAAAGCGGTTACCCTATTTTATGTAACGATCCTCATCTCGGTTTAAACCTTCCATCGCTTTGGTACGAAATGCAAATTTCAACACCAACTTACAACGCTTACGGGGCAACGTTTCCGGGCGCTCCTGCAATAATTATTGGGTTTAATGATAGTTGCGCTTTTGGTTTTACCAATGCCATGCGTGATGTAAGAGATTATTACGAAGTAAAATTTAAAGATGATTCCCGCAAAGAATATTGGTTTAATAATGAATGGCAAAAAACAACTTTCAGAATTGAAAAAATAAAAATAAAAGATGCACCCGATTTTTTAGATACAGTTGCTTATACAAATATCGGCCCTGTTATGTATGATAAAAGTTATAGCGGAGGAAGAGAAACCAACAATAAATACTATGCCGTACGATGGAAGGCACATGACGCCAGCAATGAATTAAAAATGTTTACACTTTTAGATAAGGCAAAAAATTATGACGACTATTTAGAAGCAATAAAATATTTGCATACACCCGGACAAAATTGTTTATTCGCAAGCAAGAGCGGAGATATTGCAATCTGGGACCAGGGCGAGTTTCCGGCGAAATGGAAACGACAGGGAGACTTTGTTATGCCCGGAACTGATAGCAGCTATTTCTGGCAGGCAATGATACCGCAGGATGAAAATCCACATTTGGTAAATCCTGAAAGAGGTTTTGTAAGCAGCGCTAACCAATTACCAGCCGATACTTCTTATCCCTATTATCTTGGAGGAAGTTATCCTCCTTATCGCGGTTTAGAAATCAATAGAAGGTTAAGCGCTATGAATAACAGTACGCCTGAAGATATGATGAAGCTTCAAACAGATGATTATAATGTGTTTGCAGAAATGGCGCTCCCTGTTTTGGTGAAAAACATGGAAGTATTAAAGCTTGGTAATAATGAATTAAAATATTTTGATATTCTTAAAACATGGAATTTAAGAAATGAGGTGAATTCAAAGGGCGCAACATTGTTTGTACTTACATGGGACAGCCTTGAAAATAAAGTGTGGAACGATGAATTTTTAAAAACAAATCTTCAACTCATGGTTCCTCATGAAAGTACATTGCTCGAAAACATTTTGAAAGATTCTTCATTCAAATTTTTAGATGACATCAATACATCACAAAAAGAAACATTAAGTGATGATGTAACAGCGGCATTTAAACAGGCGGTTTTCGTTGCACAAACTGCAGATTCAAATGGCACACTGGAATGGGGGAAATATAAAGACACCAAAATATTACATCTTGCCCGGCTTGATGCATTCAGCAGGTTGCATTTACCTGTTGGTGGCGGAACAAATACAATTAACGCTACCAAGCAACAACATGGTCCAAGCTGGAGAATGATTGTATCGTTAATTCCGCAAACGCAGGCCTACGGGGTATATCCGGGAGGGCAAAGCGGAAATCCCGGCAGCAGATTTTATGATAATTTTGTGGATACATGGGTACAGGGAAAATATTATCCGCTTTGGGTAATGAAGGCTTCGGAAGCTAACGATGATCGTGTAAAATGGAAAATGAGTTTCAAAGGAATTTAAATAGTTAAATGACTGAATTGCTAAATTGATATCCCATTACTTTTAAGCGTATAGCAATATAGCAATTCAACAATTCATGCAATTTGTATAATAAATAAAATATGAAATTTATAATCTCAATAATCCTTATTGTCCTTCTCAGCATTTGTGCATGTTTCTTTTTTCCCTTGTGGAACATTGTTTTTGTTGCTTTTTTTTT
>CBIGQT010000002.1:0-25733 GCA_966191655.1 uncultured Ginsengibacter sp. | reverse complement strand
AAACTTCTATTCATGTTACTTCTTTTACAATGCTTTCAAAATCATTACGGCCTTTGCCGGTTGTAAAAGAAAAAGACGGAGAAACTTTTGATGAAGTTACAGATGCCGAATTCAGGTATCGCCAGCGCTATGCAGATCTTATTGTGAATCCTCATGTGAAGGAGACATTTGTGAAACGCACAAAAATGATTAATGCCATGCGTGCTTTTTTAAACGAACGCGGAGCGCTTGAAGTGGATACCCCTGTTTTGCAAAATATCCCGGGAGGCGCTTCAGCAAGACCTTTCATAACACATCATAATGCTCTGGACGTTCCTTTTTACCTGCGTATTGCCAATGAACTTTTTTTAAAAAGACTAATTGTTGGTGGCTTTGAATGGGTATATGAATTCAGCCGTAATTTCAGAAATGAAGGGATGGATCGCACACACAATCCTGAGTTTACCGTGCTGGAATTTTATACTGCCTATAAAGATTATTTATGGATGATGGATACAACTGAGCAATTATTGGAGACAACCGCTATAGCTGTTAATGGTACTTCGAAAGTTGTGTCGGGAGAAAATGAGATTGATTTTAAAGCACCTTACAAAAGAATAAGCATGTATGGTGCTATTAAAGAATATACCGGTATTGATGTAAGTGAAAAAGAGGAAAATGGGTGAAGTGAAGTTTGCCAACAGTTAGGCATATACCCAGATAAAACATTTGGCAAAGGAAAATTAATTGATGAGATTTTTTCTGTAAAATGCGAGCGGCATTTTATTCAGCCAACTTTTATTATTGATTATCCGGTGGAGATGAGTCCTCTTACAAAAAAACATCGCAGCAAGCCTGGTTTGGTAGAGCGTTTTGAACTGATGGTTAATGGAAAAGAAATTGCGAATGCTTATAGTGAACTTAACGATCCAATAGAGCAAAGAGAGCGCTTTGAAGATCAATCAAAGCTTATGGAAAGGGGCGATGATGAAGCTATGTTTATAGATTATGATTTTTTGCGGGCATTAGAATATGGGATGCCGCCAACAAGCGGTATCGGTTTTGGGATCGATAGAATTTGTATGCTTCTTACCAATCAACCGTCTATACAAGATGTATTATTGTTCCCGCAAATGCGCCCTGAGAGTGGATTACAGGAAAATGATCCAACAGATAAATAATTATATCAAATTTTCTTTTTCGGCAAACTGCATTTTGTGCAGTTTGTAATAATGTCCCTGGAGTTGTAAAAGTTCCCGGTGAGTTCCCATTTCTTTAATTTCTCCTTTATCAAGAACCATAATTTTATCGGCCTTTCTTATGGTAGATAGCCGATGGGCGATTACAATAGATGTTCTTCCACTAATCAATTTGTCAATTGCGTGCTGGATTAATAATTCACTTTCACTATCTATTGAAGAAGTAGCTTCATCCAAAATTAAAATAGCAGGATTAAAGAGTAACGCTCTTATAAAAGATAACAACTGTCGTTGCCCTAAAGAAAGCGTCGCTCCTCTTTCCATCACATTGTAGTCATAGCCTCCGGGCAACCGCATAATAAAATCATGAACACCTATTATTTTAGCAGCTTCTTCCACCTGCTGTTTTGATATGGAATTATTTCTTAGCGTAACATTATCATACACAGAACCGACAAACAAAAAAACATCCTGGAGTACTACGGCAATTTTGCTTCTTAAAAATTTAATATCGTATTCCTCTATATTTTTATCATCAATTTTAATTGTCCCTTTATTAACATGATAGAGGCGATTGATAAGACTGATAATAGAAGTTTTGCCGCTTCCTGTGTGCCCAACAATCGCAAGCGTTTCGCCGGGTTTAATTATAAAGGAAATATTTTTTAAAACATATTCTTCATTAAGATAAGCAAACCAAACTTTGTCGAATTCTACTTTACCCTGCATAGTAATTTGACTAATGCCATTGTGTGTTTCAGGAGTTACATCCGTATTATCTAAAACTTTAAAAACTCTTTCACTCGCAACCATGCCCATCTGCAACACATTAAATTTATCTGCAATTACTCTCAATGGTCTGAATAATAAATTCAGATACATGATGAAGGCAATAATAACCCCCGCATTAAAGGCATTGTTAGCGCCCCACCAAACCAATAATCCTGTTGAAAAAGCCAGCACTATTTCTACCACAGGAAAAAAAACTGAATACGCAAGAATTGCCCTGATATTGGCATTGCGATGCTCTTTATTTATTTCTTTAAACTTTTTAAATTCTTTGTCTTCCACAGCAAAGGCCTGTACAACGCTCATTCCAGTAATATGCTCCTGTACAAAAGCATTAAGTGCTGCCACTGCATTTCTCACTTTTATAAATGACTTGTTTACACTTTCCTTGAAAAAATAAGTGGCAATTATTAACATAGGAAATGGAGCAAGACTTATTAATGTTAACCGCCAATCAACAAAAAACATAAATAATAAGATTGAAACAATCGAGAGCAGATCTGATATAATAGGAATAAGACCGTCGGAAAAAATATCATTGATTGACTCAATATCATTGATAGTCCTGGTGGTTAAAGTGCCAATAGGTGTTTTATCAAATTGCGAAAGATTGAAGCTGAGAATTTTTTTATAAACTTTCACCCTCAAATCCTTTACAACCGTTTGCCCGAGCCAGGAGGTTAAGAAAGCGAAATAAAAGCGCATAGCTGTTTCAATCAATAAAATTCCTATTTGTATTACGGTTATAAGAATCAGCCAATTGGTATTCCTGTCTTTTATAAAAACATTTACAGTGTATTGAATAAGATAAGGCCGCAGCGGCGAAACAACTGCCAGAAGTACTGACAGAATTATTGAAATATATAATTTCTTTTTGTAAGGTTTGGTAAAAGCAAAAACCCTTCTGAGTACACTAAAATCCAGTAGCTTTTTGCGCTTTTTCTCTTCAGGCATTTAACAAATTTAGATGAAAATAAAATTACCCCAATCGCCGTCAGGTCGGCTAAGTCGCTCCTCCAGGAGGTTGGGGAGACGTCACTGCACAACGTCACCACCACGGCTATACGCTTTTATGAATAAAGCGCCGAGATTTTTTTGAGGAGGAATATAATCTTCAAAAGTTTCTTTTAATTCCTTTGGAGTTTTATTAAAGTATACAGTAAGTTTTGCCCACATCTGCCGCCAGTCTATATTGTCGCCATTGCGCAGCGTATTATCAAGAGCCTCAATAATAGGCTTATTTACATCCTTTGCTCCGGTTTGCTTGGTAGAAATAATGTGTGCTTCAGGAGAATATTTTAATATGGTTTTAAGATTTTGATATCCGCCACATGAACCCAGCATTATAATTTTTGCGTTTTCTGAAAGTTGTTCAATAGTGTAAGGAAGGTGATAGCTGTGGCCGCGGTGTATTACGATTGAAGGTTTTAATCCAAGGCCATCCATATAGCTGATGAGATCTTTTTGCGCATCAGCATCTTTATCGGTTTCATTATCCAATGGAAGGTTGGCAAATATCCAGATAGGCTTTCCTTTTACAGATTTAATTTCTGTCCATTCTTTCTTGTGAGTAATTTGCCACTCGTTAGAAGGAAAGGAGGTAAGATAACTGTTATAAGACTGTTTTCCATCTTTATCTCCGTAAAAAAATACCTGTTCTATAATGCGGCCTGAATCATCAGCGAGATAATTATAATTCACTGTGTAAACAGGAGGTATACCTATTTCTTTGGAAAGATCAATCCCATTTTTTTCATCAGCCGAAAGAAAAATCATTTTTAAGAGATTATAGATCTTTTTACCACGCTCATTATTTTCCTTTATGCATCTTTGTTCATTAGCTTTTACATTTTGCAACATGGAATTTTGCAATACCGGATTGGTAATACTTCCATACGAGTCTGCAACATCCACGGCATCTTCCAGTGTTTTTGTTTTTTCAAGGTTTGAAACAAAAGCCTGCATTAATATTTCCGATTGCCGCGGTGGCATCGATTTTAAAAATTCATCCAGTTTGTTATAACCTGCGGCCATTTTAATAAACTTTTTAAAATGGTCAAAATTAACCAGCATTAATAATGAATCTCCATGTGGCACAGCTCCCATTTGCTGCATCATTCGGTCGAAAGAATATTTATAGCTTGAGGTGTAAATATTATTTTCACCTAATACAATCATATAGTAAAGCTCGTCTGCACTTAATGGTTCAATAGCCCTGAAACGCACAGCAGGGTTAGGGTTTTCATGGAGATCATTTATAGGAGTAATGAAATGCTGGCTGTCTTTTCTTTGCAGCATATCTATCAGTCCGTCTGAACCAAGCATGGCCACCGGCGTATCGCCTTTAACCAATCTTGGGTAATAACTTTCTTCTGTTTTAACTAATAATTTATAATAGCCGACGCTGTCATAATTTTTATCGGATGTACCTGCATACTTTGAGATATTTTCCATCGTTTGCCTTCCATTAATAAGGTCATCTAAAAAAGGAAAATAAAAAAGCGCCCGTTGTCGCAGCTTACTTAATTCAACTACTGTTTGAATTCGTTTATCTGTATTTCTTCTGATTAATCTTCCTTGTGGACTGCTTGCAGCCTGTGCATAGGAATATAACTGACTGGGATTATTATTGAATGCAACAATTACAAGTGAGTCAGCAAAAGATTCTTTTACATAAGGCCCGATGTTAGCCAATATTTTATCAGGATATAGCTCAGAGAATTTTAAAAACAAAATTTTCTCACTTTCCTTGTAACCCGGATTTTCATTGAATATTTCGGCATTAATCATTCCAACTTCGTAAGGAACTTTTTGAATAAATGCTGTCATGCTTTCACCTTTTATATTGGCAAACATGATATCACTAAAATTATCAACAAGCAGAGGAGCCAAGGCAGGAGCGAGGTTATGCGAACGCCAGTTGTTTGTAAAATCGCTTACAAGAGTTTCCAAAAAGCGCAGGTATCTTATTTTATCATTGTTAGTTGAGAGTTCGGGATTAATTTCAATATCATTTCTTAATACATTTACTTTTCTAAAAATGGCATCAGTTACCTGGAGATTAATTTCAGGATTGATAGAAACTTTTATTATTCCGTCCAGGTGGCCATCTGCCTTGTCTGCTCTTTTTTGTTCTGCTATAATTTTATCATGAAATATCTTCCTGCTTAATGGAATGTTTGTAGTATCGCTATTTGCAAGAGAAAACAGTGGGATAAAAAAGCAGGTAAAAAAAATGTAAAAAATAAAGTTCATACCGTGTTTCTAAAGAAGCAAAAATACAACCCAATGGCGCAAATTTATTGCATTGTCAGATTTATAAGAGATTATATCCTGATAAAAGGCTGCACGAAAATAGGGTATTAACCTTTTTTTAGGAAGCTATTTTTTAAGCGATACAATAATTGATAAACGGTTTTCAATATTAAAAAATTGTAAACAACTTTTTCCAGCTATTTTTTGATATAGATTTGCGCACCATGGCAAATGAAACAAAGCCCAGAACAATTTTAATTGCAGATGACGAACCGGATATACTGGAGATTGTGAGTTTCAATCTGCAGGCAGAAGGTTATGAAGTTATAACCGCAAAGAATGGCAATGAAGCTATAGAAGTAGCAAAAATTCATAATCCTGATTTAATAATTCTTGATGTGATGATGCCGGGTAAAACAGGGTTTGAAGTTTGTAAAATATTGCGGATGCTCCCGGCTTTTGAAAATACCATCATTATGTTTTTAACCGCGTTGAATGACGATAGCACCGAAATTAAAGGTCTTGAAACAGGCGGTGATGATTATATAACTAAGCCCATAAGCCCAAAGGTGTTGGTAAGCCGTGTAAATGCACTCTTCAGAAGAATTATAAAAGAAACAGGAAGTGTATTGCAAATAGGTGATCTTACAATTGATCGTGAAAAATATCTGATTACTCACAACAATGAAGAAATTACTTTAGCAAGAAAAGAATTTGAACTACTTGCGTTACTTACTTCAAAGCCTTCAAAAGTTTTTTTACGCAATGAAATCCTTCATAAAGTCTGGGGCACAGATGTGATAGTAGGAGACCGCACAATTGATGTTCATATCAGGAAGATAAGGCAAAAACTTGGCGGTGATTATATTACAACCGTAAAAGGAGTTGGTTATAAGTTTCAGATGCAATAATCTTCTTTTATACTAAAAATCTGTAAAACTTCGTTTTTATATACACCTTTCAGGCCGGGTCATTGCACAATTTTCACATTTGTTTTATGGTTTAAAAGGTAAATTTGATTTTTAACTTTAATCAATCCCATGAAAAAAATTCTCACTTCAATTTTATTTTTCTTTGCTGCTACCTCGTTGTTTGCACAAAATGATTCTTCCAACAACATTAGCGGCATGTTCAAAAAAGCCAGCTCATTATTTGGAAAGAAATCATCGTCTTCAAATTTATCAAGCAGTGAAATCGTTGCAGGGTTAAAAGAAGCACTTTCACTCGGCGCTCAAAAAAGTGGTGATAAACTATCGGCAACTGATGGGTTTTTTAAAGACGCGGCAGTAAAAATATTATTACCTGAACAAATCCGTGAAGTAGAGAGTAAAATGCGCATGTTAGGTTTTGGAAAACTGGTAGACAACGCTGAACTAAGTATGAACCGTGCGGCCGAAGATGCCTCAAAAGCTGCGGCACCTATTTTCCTTGATGCAATAAAAAATATGACCGTAACAGATGCATTAAATATTTTAAAAGGAAGTGATACCGCCGCAACCGGATATTTAAGAAAAACAACTTCTCCTGAATTGACTACAGCATTTCGTCCCGTTATTGAAACTTCACTTGAAAAAACAGATGCCAATAAATATTGGAAAGACGTTTTTACTACCTATAATAAATTTAGCAGCAAGCCTGTTGATACTGATATAAACAGTTATGTTACGGGCAAAGCATTGGATGGGCTTTTTTATTATGTTGCACAGGAAGAAGTAAATATAAGAAAAGACCCTGCGGCACGTGTAACAGATGTTTTGAAAAATGTTTTTGGCAGTAAATAATTTTACCGCAAATTAAACGAATTAAATTCTCGCCATCACTATTACTCCGATATTGTATTTTTGAAAAAAATTTGATGCGGATAGTTTGTTTAATAATCCTTTTTGCTTTCAATTATACGTTTTCTTTTTGTCAAAATATTAATGGAAACTGGAGCGGAAATATTAATGTAAATGGCAATCAGATTCCAATAGTATTTCATTTTTATAAAGACAGCTCAGGCAATATAAATGGCAAATGGGACAGTCCAAAACAAAAGGCTATGAACCTGCCTTTTAGTGATATTAATGTTGCCAAAGATAGTATACAGCTTGGTATAAAAATGATAGGAGGGTTTTACAATGGTATATTTGTTGGCGATGATTCTATTGCAGGAACCTGGCATCAGAATGGTGGAGAAACAGCTTTGAATTTTTCAAGATCTTCGGAAGATATTTCACCAGAATTAAAAACAATTTTACTTCCAAACGAAAAAGAGATTTCTATTTTTTCAGATGGAGGAAATAAACTTTATGGCACTTTGCTTTCATATAATAATCAACAAAAACTCGTTATTATTATTGCAGGTTCTGGTCCTACTGACCGTGATGGAAATAATCCGTTAGGAGTTAAAGCAGATTCTTATAAAATGCTTGCGCAGGCTTTAGATTCACAAAACATTGCCAGTTTCAGATATGATAAAAGAGGAATTGCTAAAAGTATTTCCGCAAATTTTAACCAGGCAAATATTGTATTTGATGATTATGTAAAAGACGCAGAAAAAATATTTAATTATCTACATGATTCATCAGGCTTTAACGAAATTTATTTTATTGGTCATAGTGAAGGCTCATTGATAGGAATGATTGCTTCTAAAAAATGTACGGCTAAAGGATATATTTCTGTTGCAGGCGCCGGAAGACCAATTGACCAGATAATAGAAGAACAGGAAAATTCATCTTCTTTACCTGATTCTTTGAAAAGAGAAGTGGAAATAATTTTTAATCAGCTAAAAAAAGGAAATTACGTAAGTGAAATTCCTCCACAATTAAATATGCTCTTCAATAAATCTATTCAGCCTTATTTTATATCGTGGCTTAAATATGATCCTGTTATAGAAATAAAAAAACTTTCCTGCCCCGTTTTAATTTTGCAAGGCACCTGCGATAAACAGATAAAAATTGAAGATGCAGAAAATTTACATAAAGGAAATTCCAAAAGTACATTAGATATAATTCCCTTAATGACGCATACTTTAAAAAACGCTGATGCGCAATGTGTAGACGAAAATGACAGGACTTATATGAATCCTTCACTGCCCTTAAACACAAGACTGGTAAATGATATTGTAAATTTTGTGAAAAAGAATTGATGTAATTTACCTGCATTCCCCGCAAACGCCCGTTACGACCATTTCTGAATGCTGTGGCTTAAAGCCTTTGGGAAGTTTTACAACAGGCACATCTACTCCATCAAGGCAAATGGTTTTGTTGCATTCATCACATATAAAATGAACATGATTATCATGATGATGGCCCGGTTCGCAATCGTTTTTGCATAAAGCATATTTAATTGAATTATCCGTTGTAGGAATAAGATGGATAATACTCTTTTCAAGAAAAGCCTGTAACGTGCGATATACAGTAACACGGTCGAAAGATTCGCCGGTATTTTTTTCAATATCAGCATGCGAAAGAGCGCTCTCCTGTTTTAGAAAAAGATCGAGAATATTTACGCGGCTATCGGTTATGCTTAAACGATTTTGTTTTAATATATCTTTTACTTTATCAACCATATAATATTAACCGGGATTATTACTGAAAGTTGAATGGTTAAAAACGTTTCCGGCGGCGGGCTCTTTTAGTAACTGTTGAATATCCTGCTGCAATCGCTTTAACTCATCAGTTTTTAGTCCATCATAGATACCTCTGACTCTTCTGGCTTTATCAACCAGGGCAAAAAACTGTGTATGAATAAAGCGGTCTTGGATATTAATGCTGTTATTCTTATCATTATCCAATAAATAATTTTGTGCCATTTTATACAGAGAATCTTTTGATCCGGTTACGAAATACCATTTAGCAGAATACTCAGGATCCTTGCCAATCATTTTTTCTTCATAGGCTTTCATCAAAGGAACCGAATCTGTTTCAGGAAGTGAGGTGTGTGAAACAATTGCGAAATCACTGTCATTCCTGAACTTTTCAAAAATTGTGGCGAGATTAGCATTCATCCTGGGGCAAATGCCTTTGCAAGTTGTAAAAAAATAATCGGCCACATATACTTTTCCATCTACATTGTGTTCATCAACTGTATTTCCATTCTGTCCTGTAAATGAAAAATCACTTACATAATTCAGTACCGGCAATTTTACTTTATAATAATCATTTCCTGAAAAAAGCAAAAAATAAAAGGTGACCATTAGCACAACAAAAAAACCTCCATATAATAGTAGTTTCTTTTTCATGGTTTAAAAGGTAATATTTTTTATTTCATGCATAGCTATAGAAAATGTGAAATTATTGCGCCAGGCCAAAAAAGAATTTTTAATTTATGCATCATTGTTGCAAATATACTATTTTTGCCAACATGATTAATTTTATAAAACGAATTAACTGGGATTTAATGGGTATGATAACTTCGATAGCATGTGCTATTCACTGTGCCATACTCCCTTTAATATTAACATCACTTCCGTTATTTGGCATAAATATTATAAACAATTCGGTATTCGAGTGGGCGATGATTGGGATTGCATTTGTTGTAGGCTGCTATGCCTTGTCCCACGGCTACAGGCGGCATCATCGAAATTGGAAACCACTATTTATATTTACCGCTGGTTTTATTTTCTTAATTCTTAAGGAGGTTTTTCATAATCATGAATTTCTTTTTTTAGCTCCGGCTGTTTGTCTTATACTGTGTGCCCATTTTTTAAACTTTCGTTATACATCGCAGGCCCAAACATATAATGTGCAAAGCCGCTGATTGTTTTATTGCATAACTTGTTCTATAAAAAATATGAAAAGGTTTTTTATTATTACAGCTATTATACTTTCTTCATTGGCGAGTTTGGCACAAACAAAAAAAGACGAAATGGCCGTAAGGAAAGTTTTAGCTATGCAGGCGCAGGCATGGAACGCGGGTGACCTGGAAAATTTTATGCAAACTTATTGGAGAAATGATTCGTTAATGTTTATCGGCAAATCTGGTGTTACGTATGGCTGGGAGCAAACATTTGACAGGTATAAAAAAAATTATCCCGACACAGCCGCGATGGGTAAGCTAACATTTAATTTGTTGGAATTAAAGCCGCTTTCCTCTTTATACTATTTCGTTGTTGGCGAATGGCGCCTGGATAGAACCATAGGAAATATTGGAGGACACTTTACTTTGTTGTTCAAAAAAATTGATGGTGAGTGGTTTATAATTGTAGATCATAGCAGTTAAAAGCTTTCGTCAGTTTAGCTTTCTTTTATTTATTATTGAATGAGGAAATTTTTAAAATCCGTGCTATCTCCTGAAAAAACATTAAAATCAACAGGTGCTTTAATCCCGTTAACCCTTCCGCTTTCACTATGTTGCCAAAACATCCATTTGTGGTCTATACGTGGTTTCACAGGTTGTAAATAATGAGCGATCCATATTGGATAATTATCAAAATCATTTTGAATATACCTTTCATAAAAATCAATATTGGTATATATGATAGGTTGTATACCATAATATTTTTCTACCACTAACAGCCAGTCCGAAACTTCTTTTTATTTCCACGGGCGAAATTCCAAAGCTTTTTTCAATATCTATTACAGGAGGTAAATCTCCTTTTTTTAAGTTTACTATTTCTATAAAATTTGCAGCCTGTCTTCTTCCGTTTTTGCCGGCAATAAAAAAATGATAAGCGCCTTTACATATATTTTGTTCTTCGGCATTCAGCCAATTGCGCCTGAACTGGTTGTCAACATTGCCTACACCTTCCGTTGCTTTAATAAATGCAAACCCAATTTTAACCTTCCTAACTTCCATATTCTTAACCTCTTTCCAATTAATAGCACTTTGATATTTACTAACATCAATTCCATGAATTTCGTAGCCATTCGGAATTTCAATTTCAAATCCGGGATAAAAAATATCAGAAGATTCTACAAAATAATTGACTATATAATAGGACGCAATACAGGCGATCGCAAGCCAGAAAAATATTTTCAAAAGATAAATAGGAGAAGGTCGTTTCTTTTTTCTTGCCACAGCTTTTCTTAATAATTCAATGCAATAATATGCTTCTGAAATTATTGCTTCAAAATCTTTTTCACAAACTTAAATTCTTTATTGGTTTGTATGCTGAAAAGATAAACGCCTTTAGCGAACGATTGAGTATTTATTTCCTGGTATAATGCCCCGTTAACCTGAAAACTTTGCTTATACATTAATCTTCCGTCGGCGTCATAAATTTTAAAATAAACTTTTGAATCATAAAAATTATGCAGGTAAACGCCAAAACTGTTTGTAAATGGATTTGGAAATACCTGCACAAAATTTTCACTGGTAATATTATCGCTAATTTTTTGTGAAGTGTTATTTTTTGTGATAAGCCAATAATCAGGATCTATAATAACCGTATCCGCAACAAAGCCGATGTCGTCGAAAAATATTTGGCCATTATAAATATTATTAACCACAACAGTCTTTTGTTGTGTAGCATTTTTAAATTGCAAGGCAACAGGTAAAGGAAAGAAACTAACCGACGGGTGAGAAGTTATTTGACTCATATTTATTTTTACATAGTTATTATCTATCTGTGTCCATTTCACATTATAAGATGGATAACCCTGCCCATAAAACCAATCCTCAAAAAATTCTGTAAGATCAATGCCACTTACTGCTTCCAGGTTACGTTTTAAATCAGCCGTTCTTGCAAAACCAAATGCTATGCTTGAGTCATTAAGATAGCTTCGCAACCCCTTTATAAAAACGCTGTCGCCTAATTTCCAGCGCAACATATATAACAGGTGAGAACCTTTGGTATAACTAAGCCTGCTGTTAAAAATGCGATTTACATCTGTGGTATCATCTACCCATACCGATCCTCCCGGCTGAGAGGTGATATTGGCAATCTCACTTTTTCGTGTAACCATTACCGATAGAGGATATTTTGCTTCGAAACTCATACTAGCAAGGTGAGTAGCAAAACCTTCATTTAACCATATATCCTGCCAGCTGCCGCAGGTAACTTTGTCGCCAAACAATTGGTGCGCCAGTTCATGATCCATTAAATTTTCATTAGGGCTTACAATAAAAGTCGAAGTTTGGTGTTCCTGGCCGCCGCCCCACCCAAATTGCACATGCCCGTATTTCTCTTTAATAAAAGGATAGGCTCCGAATAAGCTGCTATAATATTGTAATGTTTTCAAAACAACAGGAGTATTTGCCTGGAACAAAGAGAGACTTTCAGGATAACAGAAAGTTTGCATGGGCAGATTAACATTACCAATCTGAACGGTGGTATCAAATTCTGCATAATTGGTTACAGCCATGCAAATTAAATAAGTAGCAATAGGGTAGCGATGTTTCCAGTGAGTTATTTTATTGATTCCGTTAATAATTTCACTTTGCCTGAGTCCGTTGGATGCAGCCGAGTATGCAGACGGATTGGTAATAATTACGTCTATTGAATCTGCTTTATCATCAAGTCCATTCCTGCAGGGCCACCAGTCGCGGCTTCCATACGGCTCACTTAAGGTCCATAATACCGGAGTTCCTGCATGTACCGAAGTAACAAAAGAACCGAAGCCAGCATCAGGGGGCACTCCCTGGTAATACATACTTAAAGAATCCAAAGTACCCTCTGCTTTTGTTACTCCAAATTTTATTGTTAAAGTATTATTTGTATGTAAAAAAAGAAGTTGACCGTTACTTTCCGTTACGCTATCAACCACGAGGCTGTACATTAGATCGAAAATTATGTTGTCTGTAGAAGTAGTTATTTTAAAATAACAAGTTATTTTCCCATTGATATATCGTACGGAAGGATCAACCTGCCATTCGCAACGATAATAGTTTACTTTAAAGTTATCTGATGCCTGAGAAGCATTTTGCATGCTTGCAACACTTGCAAAAGAATTTTTTTCTTCGGAAATAATTTTATTTTGGGAATTAAAATAATCTTTAGATGGCTGCGCATATCCAGTTGATATAAAAGTAATTATCCATAAAAAAAAAGGTTTCATAATAATTTCTTTAACGGCGCCTTAACTCCAAACCTTGCATCTTAAATTTTTCGGTATTACTTTTGCATATCCTTCGAAAAAAAAGATACTGATTTATTTCCATTAAGATACAAATTTGCTATCCTTCTTTTTTTATTTACGTTTTAAACGTAAAAAAAGTACACTGAAAAATCTGGTAATTAATCCGGTATCAAATTTTTAATTTCTAACACGAAATTGAGAATTTAATATTGAAAAATTTTATTGGAAATAAAGTCCTGCGAATATCAGGATCATTCAGTACACTTAAAAAAATTAGTGATGAAAACTATTCAAGTAAAAATTTTACTAGGGTTAATTATAACATTTTTTATAGTTGGCTTTAGCACTTCTGCAAAATCTGTTATTGATTTGGCTGGCTTTAGCCTTGTGAAATCTGACCCCGCAACTGAACCGGTTATGGAACCAAACCCGCTTGCAGTAGTTTATCCTGTTAACTTGCAGGAAAACAGAATGCAAACTAAAGAATATGTAAAGTCTTTCAGTAAAAAAAATCGCGAATACATTATCTATATTTTTAAAAAAGGGCAAAACTTTTTTCCAAAAGCCATTGATATATTAAGCAAACAAGAAGTTCCTTTAGAGTTGCAAATGATCCCGGTTTTGGAATCTCAATTTATTGCAAATGCCGTATCTCCTGCCGGTGCAGTTGGCTACTGGCAGTTTATGACTGAGCTTGCAAATGAATACGGGCTTCACACCGGTGGCAAATATGATGAACGTAAGAATTTTACTAAAGCTACTACCGCTGCGGCTAAATTTTTCAAAGATCAATTGAATTACTTTAAGGATGATCTTCTATTGTCTGTTGCATCTTATAATTGTGGACCTGGCAGGGTAAGACTCGGGATTAAACAAAGTGGTAAAAAAGACGCAACCTTTTGGGATATTAAAAAATTTCTTCCAGGAGAAACAAGGAAATTTGTAATGGATTTTATTGCCTTTAATGTTATTGCAGCTAACTATGATAAATTCCTAAACAAAAAGCTGGATTTTAGTGAGCTTCCTTTCATACAGGTTGCAAAAGCTGATTCAACTATAACACTAAGCACAGATTCTCTTACTGTAAAAGCGCTCTGATACCTGTCTGATTTAGTAGTTGGCATATCATATCTTTGCCTTCATGCCTCAGATAAATTATAATGACAGCATTGGGTTTTTGCGAAAACTTACTTTTCGACGGGTTTGGAATGCAACTAAGGTGTTGTCAAGTTTTTATGTGAGCAGAATCATTAGCAGGCCTGTGCAATGGGGTTTACCCATGTCTATTTCTTTCGAACCAACCACCTCATGCAATCTCCGTTGTCCTGAATGCCCGAGTGGCCTTCGTGCGTTTACACGCCCTACGGGTATGTTGGAAAATAATTTTTTCAGAAAAACTATTGATGATATTTATAAAGACATTCTTTACCTGATTTTTTATTTCCAGGGAGAACCTTATCTCAATCCTGATTTTTTAGATATGGTAAAATATGCTTCTTCCAAAAAAATATATACTGCTACATCTACCAATGCCCATTACCTAACGGATGAGGTTGCCCGAAAAACTGTTGAGAGTGGATTGGACAGGCTTATTATATCCATCGACGGAACTACGCAGGATGTATATAAACAATATCGTGTCGGGGGTAATCTTAATAAAGTTATTGAAGGAGCAAAGAATATTGTAAAATGGAAAAAGGAGCTTAAAAGTAAAACGCCCTTTGTATTCTTCCAGTTTCTGGTAGTAAAGCCAAATGAACATCAAATTGAAGACATAAAAAAACTTGCTGCAGAAGTCGGTGTTGATGAAGTTCGTTTTAAAACAGCACAGGTTTATGACTATGAAATTGATCCTAACCAACTAATTCCTGAAAATGAAAAATATAGCCGTTATAAGAAAGATAGTGATGGTAAATATGTTGCTAAAAATAAATTAGCCAATCATTGCTGGAAACTGTGGCAGGCCAATGTTATTACATGGGATGGTTTGGTGGTTCCCTGTTGTTTTGATAAAGACGCTTCGCATCAGTTGGGTAATTTAAAAAATCAATCCTTTAAAGAAATATGGCATAATGATAATTATAAACAGTTTCGAAAAGAGCTAATGAGCAGCAGGAAAAATATTGATATCTGTGCCAATTGCAGTGAAGGAGTTTCTGTGTGGAAAGATTAATCGTATTTATTTTTCTTTATTATAGTTTTCATAAATTTTATTGAGTAGCATAAATAAAAGCAGAATATGCAAAATTTTAAAAAATGGTTTCCGTAAATTAGCCGTTTTCAATTACTGATTTATGAAGAAATACCTCTGCTGCTTTTTAATTACTTCCCTTGGTATAATTGCTCAAAAAATTGATGCGCAACCCAAATATGAATTTCGTGGTGTATGGGTTGCAACCGTTGATAATATCGACTTTCCTTCAATAAAATACTTAAGCACTGAAAGCCAGAAGGCAGAATTTATCAACCTGCTCGACATGCATAAAAGAAATGGGATGAATGCTGTTGTTGTACAGATACGCCCTGCCACTGATGCCTTCTATCCTTCTCAATACGAACCCTGGAGCGAATGGCTGACAGGCATGCAGGGGAAACCTCCTTCTCCTTATTACGACCCACTTGAATTTATGATAACGGAGACGCATAAACGCGGAATGGAATTTCATGCCTGGATGAACCCTTACAGGGCGGTTTTCAATATATACAAATCATCTGTTTCGCCCACGCACATAACAAAAATTCACCCGGAATGGTTTATTAATTACGGCACTGTAAAATATTTTGATCCCGGAAATAAAGAGGTACAAAAATATGTAACCAAAGTGGTGGAAGATGTAGTAAGCCGTTATGATATTGATGCGATACACTTTGATGATTACTTTTATCCTTATCGTATTGCAGGAAAAGAATTTGCTGATAATGCGTCTTTTAAAAAGTATGGTAACGGAATGGACAGGGACACATGGCGCAGAAGCAATGTTGATTCAATTATTGTAATGCTTGGCACTGTCATTAAAAAAGAAAAACCATTTTGCAAATTTGGTATAAGTCCTTTTGGTGTATGGCGTAATAACGATAAAGACCCGGAAGGAAGTAATACCAAAGCCGGTCAAACCAATTATGATGATTTGTATGCTGATATTTTGTTATGGCTAAAAATGAAATGGATTGATTATGTAGTTCCGCAACTGTATTGGGAATTTGGCCATAAGGTAGTAGGTTACGAAGTGCTTGTTGACTGGTGGGCAAGGCATGCTTACGGCAGGCAAATGTATATTGGACATGGCATCTACAGGGTTATGGAAGCAAAATCGTATGGATGGAAAAATAAAAATGAATTGCCTAACCAAATAAAAAAACTAAGGGAGTATACGCAGTTACAGGGGAGTGTTTTTTTTAGTAGCAGTTCGTTTAGCAGTAATCCGAATGGATGGAGTGATAGCCTTAAAAATGATTATTATAAATATCCTGCTATTATTCCTCCAATGAATTGGATTGATTCTATAAAACCTGCAAGCCCGGAAATATTTTTGGATACTTCCAAACCTGCTATCTATGACTATTCAGTAGATCTTTATTTTAAACAGGATAGTTTGAATAATAGAATCAATCGTTATGTGATATATAATTTTGGAGACACCTCTAACATGGATAACACTGATCCAAAAAAGATAATAGAGATTATTGAATCAGGAAACAGCTATTATAAATTTAATTTTCAGAATATTCCTCCTCAGCAGGATAAAATAGTAATTGCAGTTACTTCTTTAACTAATACAAATAATGAAAGCGAATTAAATAGTTATATATATTTCGAAAGAAAATCAAATGGCTGGCATGTTATTCAAAATTCAAATCATAATTAGTTGTGAGTATTCAATATTTTTTGTTGAATAAATAAAAATAGCCCTGAAGCTTTATTTAAGGTTGTTGATAATATTTTGTTGCGAGCCTTCTATTTTTTTCATCACATAGCTTACCTCTTCCGCCATATCGCTTTTGCGATCCTTTATCATTTGCAATTTTAAATTTTGTGCTTCGTTAATTTCTTCCTGGCTTTCTTTTTTATTTTCATTTTTATGACTTATTTCAAGTACCATACGTTTTAAATTTGCATCTGCATCTTTAGAAGCCTGAACCATTATTAAAACAATAATGCCCTGTATATCATTATTACTTATACCTTTCAATGCGTTATTGGCACTTAATACCTTTGAAAGGCTATCGGCATTAGTTTTTCGGTTTTCGATGGCTTTTGCAGTAGTTAAAACAATATCTTTTACCTGAGGACGCAATAGTGGCATAGATTTATTGTAAAAATCGTCTGCATCCGGAGGTATTACTTTTGAAACCTGGGCAAAGATACTTTTTGAAAAAAATAGCAGGCAAATTGCAAAAAATAATAAATTTTTCATAAGCAATCATGTTCTTATAAATAAAATTATTGTTTTCGAATTCTGGCAGGATACAAGTAAAACGTAAAAAATATTAAAAAATTGAGCAAATGGTAATTAGTTAATAACATTTTAAGGGAGAATGCATTAGCTTTTGATATCTATATCTCTATTTATGTCATAATATTTCAAACCTGTTATTAAATATTTTAAAATAAAAGACAATTATGAATTCTAATCCCAAACTTAAAGGACAAAGTGCGCTTGTAACGGGTGCTAACAGCGGAATAGGGCTCGCAGTAGCCATTGCGCTTGCCAATGACGGGGCTAATGTTGTTGTGAATTATGTTACTCATCCGGAAGCCGCAGACGATGTGGTAAAGCAAATAGAAAACAATGGCGGTAATGCTATTGCTATAAAAGCAGATGTTAGTAAAGAAGATGAAGTTCAATCGATGTTTCAACAGATGTATGATCAATATGGAACCATCGATATATTAGTAAATAATGCCGGACTACAGAAAGATTCACCATTTGAAAGCATGAGTCTTGCTGACTGGCAGTTAGTAATTAATGTAAACCTGACAGGGCAATTCTTATGTGCAAGAGAGGCTGTAAAAGAATTTATAAAGAGAGGTGTTGTAATCGAAAGGAGCTGCGCAGCGGGGAAAATAATTTGTATGAGCAGTGTACACGAAATAATTCCATGGGCTGGTCATGTTAACTATGCCACAAGCAAAGGAGGCATTAATATGATGATGAAAAGTATAGCGCAGGAACTGGCTCCTAAAAAAATAAGAATAAATAGTATTGGCCCCGGCGCTATACAAACTCCTATAAATAAACCCGCATGGGATACACCGGAAGCGTTAAACAGTTTACTTACGTTGATTCCTTATGGACGAATAGGACAGCCTGAAGATATTGGAAAAGTAGCAGTATGGCTTGCCAGTGATGAAGCTGATTATGTTAATGGCACAACTATTTTTGTTGATGGAGGAATGTTATTGTACCCCGGTTTCTCAACTAACGGATAAGGCTACTTGTCATTTGCTGTAGAGGAGTTGGTCACTAACTTAATTACTATTGACAATTTATTATTTGCAACTTATAATATGAGCACAGCAGAACATAAAAGATTACAGGAAAATTCTAAAAAAGAAGTTCCCCTTGAAAAATGGGGCCCCTACTTAAGTGAAAGGCAATGGGGGACGGTGCGTGAAGACTATAGCGCTAATGGTGATGCGTGGAATTATTTTCCTCATGACCATGCAAGAAGCAGGGCGTACAGATGGGGAGAAGATGGATTGGCGGGCATTTCAGATATTTTTCAAAATTTATGTTTTTCGGTTGCTTTGTGGAATGGTAAAGATCCTATATTAAAAGAAAGGCTTTTTGGCCTGAGCAATCCTGAAGGAATTCATGGTGAAGATGTGAAAGAATTATATTACTATTTAGATAATATTCCCACACATTATTATATGAAATATTTATATAAATATCCTCAACAGGAATACCCATATAATGATTTGCTTAATAAAAATAAGACTCTTGATAAATACGATCCTGAATATGAAATTTTAGATACAGGAATTTTTAGTGATAATAAATATTTTGATGTGTATGTTGAATATGCAAAAAATAATAGCGAAGATATTTTTATAAAAATAGAAATTGTAAACAGGGGGCAGTATAGCGCTGCGATAACTGTACTGCCTACTTTGTTGTTTTATAATAAATGGCAATATGCCGGAAATGAAAATAAACCGTCAATTATTTTTTTGGATAATCAATCCGTAAAAGCGCAACACAAGGTTTTTGGCGATTATTATTTATATTTTAATAAACCCGATGAAAATTTGTTTACTGAAAATGAAACAAATTTTGAAAAGCTTTTTAATAAGCCAAATAACAATGAATTTGTTAAGGATGCATTTCATGAAGCGATTATCAATGGAAAAAATCACGAAAAACTAAAGGACAAAAAAGAGGGCACTAAATTTTCTCCTGTGTATTGTTATGAAATAAAAGCAACGCAAAGTGAAAAAATTTTTTTACGACTTACAAATGATAAAACTGATAAACCCTTTCCGCAAAACTTTGAGCAAATATTTCAAATAAGAAAAAAAGAGGCTGATGATTTTTATGATGTCGTTATTCCTTCCAATGTTACTCCTGACCAAAAGAATATTCAACGCCAGGCCTTTGCCGGTCTTTTATGGAATAAACAATATTATCATTACGACGTAGAAAGATGGCTTAAAAATAGTGATGGAATAACACCCGTAACTGAAGAGCGTTTGAATGGCCGGAATTCGGACTGGCCCTATTTAAAAAACCAGGATGTAATGTCAATGCCCGATAAATGGGAATATCCCTGGTATGCTGCCTGGGACATGGCATTTCATTGTATCTCTTTTGCATTAATTGATGCGGATTTTGCAAAACATCAGTTGTTGTTGTTGATGAGAGAATGGTATATGAATCCACAAGGACAGTTGCCGGCTTATGAATGGAATTTTGGCGATGTAAATCCTCCGGTTCATGCTTTTGCTGCATTGCAGGTTTATAAAACTGAAAAAGACATTTATGGAAAAAAAGACATAGAATTTTTGAAAAAGATATTTCAAAAGTTGATTATCAATTTTACCTGGTGGATAAATCGTAAGGATACCAACGGCAATAGTATTTTTGAAGGAGGTTTTCTGGGTCTTGATAACATAGGCCTTTTCAATCGAAGTATGATGTTACCGGGAAATATACTTCTTGAACAGGCAGATGGCACAAGCTGGATGGGCATGTATGCTCTTCGCATGATGGACATAGCTCTTGAGATAGCCATGTATGATAAATCATTTGAAGATTCGGGCACAAAATTTTATGAACATTTTGTAATTATTGGAGAGGCGCTAAACGAAATGGGACTGTGGAATGAAGAAGATAAATTTTTTTACGATGTGTTATCTGTAAATAAATCAGATGCAATACCTGTAAAGATACGCTCAGCTGTTGGCCTTATTCCTTTATTTGCTGTAACGGTTATTGAAAAATTCCACTTAGATAAACTTCCCGATTTTACAAAGCGTATGCAATGGTTTCAGCATTACCGAAGAGAAAACAATAAATATCTTCCAAGTCAGGATAAAAGTAATGAAGATTGTATTTTATTGTCAATGGTAAGTAAAGAAAGACTAACGTTCATTCTTGAAAGAGTCTTGGATGAATCTGAATTTCTTTCTGATGGCGGAATTCGTGCACTCTCCAAATGTTACTATCAGAATCCGTATTCATTGGATTTTGTTGGCACAGAATATTCTATTCAATATGATCCCGGAGATTCAACATCAGGAATGTTTGGCGGAAACTCAAACTGGCGCGGGCCTGTATGGATGCCGCTGAATTTTCTTTTCATTCATGCTATAAAGATCTATGGATATTTTTATGAAGATGATTATAAAGTTGAATGTCCTAAGGGGTCAGGAACTTATCTTACGCTTACAGAAGTTGCAAAAGAAATAACAAGGCGCCTGCTTGGTATTTTTGAAAAAAATGAACAAAACGAAAGATTGACAAATGGGCCATACAATTGGTTTTACCAGAGAGAAGAAAACCGCGACCTTGTTTTATTTCATGAATATTTTCATGGAGATAATTTAAGGGGTTTGGGAGCAAGCCACCAAACGGGCTGGACAGCGCTGGTTGCAAATTTATTTTATGATATGAATAAGAAGACAGTGATTTAATATTTTCAAATATTACCAGGTTTATCATAATAATCTTTACTAAATCCGTAATCGTCACAATTTCATCTTTGATACCTTTGCACAAATTCTCAAGAGAAGATAAATGGCGCACCATCACCATCATCATAATCACGATCATGGAATAAATTCCGGAGAAACAAGTATTGCTTTTATTATTGGCATAACTCTTAATTTATTATTTGTAATTGCGGAGGTTGTAACGGGCATTTTAAATAACTCAATATCACTTCTTACCGATGCCGGTCACAATCTTAGCGACGTGGCCAGTCTTGTATTGTCTCTCCTGGCATTTCGTTTAGCAAAAAAAAAATCAACAGAGAAGTTTACTTATGGATATAAAAAAACGACGGTACTTGCAGCATTATTTAATGCGGTTTTCTTATTAATTGCAATTGGTATTTTGGGTTTTGAATCTGTTCATCGTTTATTAAATCCCGCTACGGTAAAAGGTAATGTAATTGCGTGGGTAGCGGGTGCAGGTATTGTTATAAATGTGGTAACTGCGTTAATGTTTTTTAAAAACAGGCATTCAGATCTTAATATTAAAAGTGCTTACTGGCACATGATGAGCGATGCACTGGTTTCTGCAGGTGTTGTTGCTGGAGGTATTTTAATAGTATATACAGGCTGGTATTGGGTTGATCCCGTAATAGGTCTTATTATTATGATTGTAATTTTGATTGGTACCTGGTCGTTGCTTACAGATAGTTTTCGGTTATCAGTTGACGCGGTACCACCCGATATTGATATGAACGAAATAAAACAAATTATAATTAATCAGAGAAATATTACAGATGTACACCATATTCATATCTGGGCATTAAGCACCACAGAAAATGCGCTCACGGCGCATATTTCTTTAAACGATGCTTTAAGCTTTAATGAGAAAATGGATTTAGTTCAAAATCTGAAGCATGAGTTAATGCATCATAAAATTCATCATAGTACCATTGAAATAGAAACTGAATTATCGGGCTGTGAACAAAAAGATTGTTAGAATAATCCATTTTATATATAAAATTAAATTATAAGCAGAATCGTATAAGCATGACAGTTATAAATAACATAGGAAATTTTTTTTGGAAAATATTTAAAGCAATTTTTGTTCGAAAAAAGGATTGTTGTAAATAGTTTTTAGTTACATTAGATTCTTTCTGATTAGAAAATAGCATGGAAATATACAATATAATCACAGTTATTATTTTGCTGACAGCTACTTTTGGCTATATCAACCACAGGTTTATTAAGCTACCGGGTGCTATTGGTATTATGCTTATTTCCCTCATCGCTTCATTGGCTGTAATAGGATTAGGTAAAATTTTCCCGCAATTTTTTGCAAACACCATTGCTTCAATCGGTGTTATAGATTTTAATACGGTTGTGTTAAAAGTAATGCTCAGTTTTTTATTATTTGCAGCAGCCATTCATATAGACGTAAAAAAATTAAGAAATGAAAGAAAAGCAATTATAACTTTTTCTACCATCAGTATTTTAATATCAACAATTATTGTAGGCGTTCTTTTTTATATCACCACTTCACTATTTAGCCTCAATGTAAACTTTTTATATTGCCTTTTATTTGGAGCTTTAATCTCACCTACTGATCCAATTGCAGTAGTCGGCATTTTAAAAAAAGCTAAAATTCCTTCTTCATTAGAAACCAAAATAAGTGGAGAAAGCCTGTTTAATGATGGAGTGGGAGTGGTATTATTCATCACCTTTTATGAAATTGCAAAAATTGGTTTGTCAAATATTTCTGTATGGGATATCGCCTGGCTCTTTATTAAAGAAGCAGGCGGTGGTTTGCTCTTAGGATGGCTCTTAGGATACCTGTGTTTTTATATGCTGAGATCAATTAATAACTATGTGGTAGAAGTTATGATTACGCTGGCTACTGTCATGGGAGGATACGCCCTTGCTGAACAATTGCATATTAGCGGCCCGCTAGCTATGGTTATGGCTGGCTTAATTACAGGTAATAAAAGCTTTGACGTTGGGGTAAGTGATCTTACAAGAGATTACCTGACCAAATTTTGGGAAATGATAGACGAAGTTATGAACGCGATATTATTTCTGCTAATAGGCTTTGAAATGTTGATAATACCTTTTAACCTGACATTGTTGTGGATGGGATGTATAGCAGTTGTGATTGTACTTTTTGCAAGGTTTCTATCAGTGTCACTGCCTATAATGGTTTTAAAAAGAAAAAGTTCTTTTGAAAATAATGCAATTCCTATTCTTACCTGGGGGGCTTTGCGTGGTGGCATTTCCGTTGCATTGGCGTTATCTGTGCCAAAGTACATGTATGGAGAAATGTTTGTTTCAATTACTTATATTGTAGTATTGTTTTCAATCGTTTGCCAGGGACTTACTATTGGGAAATTTGCAGATAAACTGGCTGATTTGAAACCTCCTTTGCGTAAACCTGCTCTCAGAGAAAGCATATAATACAAGATTGGGCGCAGTCAGGTAATTATTAATTACAGCAAATCAATTTATTTATTATTATGATGAAGTATGTGGGAACTAACACTAACTTTTCATATATAAAAAATATTTTTAAATATGGTCGCAATTATTATAATCATTTTTATCCTGGGGTATATAGCCATAGCATTTGAACACCCTTTGAAATTGAATAAGGCCGCATCTGCATTAATTACCGGAGTACTATGCTGGACCGTCTATGTCGCACAAACAGAACCGACTCACCTTGCGAGGGAAGAACTTTTAGATCATCTTGGTGAAATATCATCTATCCTTTTCTTTTTGCTGGGCGCAATGACTATTGTTGAATTAATAGATTCCCATGGGGGCTTTGACATTATTACTCAAAAAATAACAACTACAAGTATACAGAAACTGTTATTGATAATCACTGCACTCACATTCTTCCTTTCTGCCCTATTGGATAATTTAACTACTGCCATTGTAATGACTTCTTTGTGCTCAAAAATATTAAGTGAAAAAGAGGATAAATTTTGGTTTGCCGGAATGATTATTATAGCTGCTAATGCAGGTGGTGCATGGTCGCCTTTGGGAGATGTAACTACTACAATGCTTTGGATCGGAGGGCAGATATCTGCGCTCAATATTATGAAACAACTCATATTGCCCAGTATGGCAGCTTGCCTCATTCCTGCTTTAATAGTTGCTATTCGCTTTCGGCATAAAAAATTCAGGGCGAGGCAAAAAACGGCAAGTACTATTAAAGAGAAAAGGGATGGAAAAATTATTCTTTTTGTAGGCGTAGGCCTGTTGGTTTTTGTTCCTGTTTTTAAAACCCTTACAGGGCTGCCTCCTTTTATGGGAATGCTGTTGGCATTGGGTTTAATTTGGGTAGTTATCACAATAATTCATAAAAATAAACCGCCTGAAAACGTAAGGCAATTTAGCGTTGCGAAGGCATTGGAAAAAATTGATACCCAAAGCATTTTATTTTTCCTGGGTATATTATTGGCTGTTACGGCATTGCAGTCTTTTGGAATACTTAAAACGCTTGCGACATTCTTAAATAGCACGCTTAAAAACAATTATTTAATAGGTACTGCATTAGGATTGCTTTCTGCACTTGTTGATAATGTACCATTAGTGGCGGCGTCGCAGGGAATGTATGACTTGTCGACGTTTCCTATTGACCATCCGTTTTGGGAGTTTCTGGCATTAACAACCGGAACAGGCGGCAGCGCAATCATTATTGGATCTTCAGCCGGAGTCGCGGTGATGGGCATCGAGAATATCAACTTTATCTGGTATTTAAAAAAAATTAGTTGGCTTGCGGTCACCGGTTTTGCCGCAGGCATATTAATATTTCTTCTCCAACTGGAATTTGGTTAATCCATCTATTTATGGCAACATCAGTCTTAATTGGGACTGCTGCATGAATATCAATATGCCTACATAAATGAATTAATGCATTGTGCTTTCAGATATTTTGTTTTGTTATTCCGTTACTCTAATTTTGCAAAGCAACCAGGCGGATTTGTTTATTGTTCGGCCCGGTAAAATGCCTTCGCTGGCAATGTCTCTTTACAACTGAACTAATAAACGAAAAAAATATTCTGAACATTCTCCAGGATTTTCAAATTTCGTTTACTTTTTCAATTTATTATTTTGACACTGCCGGTAGTTTTGGTATTAGCATCGATATAACAGCTTTTCAGGGTATAAATATTTTATATGAAAAAAACTATTCAGGAATGTCTCAATGAACGTATCCTTATTATTGATGGTGCGATGGGAACTATGATACAGCGATATAAATTAGAAGAAAAGGATTTTCGCGGGGAAAGATTTAAAGACTGGAATAAAGATGTAAAAGGAAATAATGACTTATTAAGTATTACCCAA
>CBIGQT010000001.1:0-30297 GCA_966191655.1 uncultured Ginsengibacter sp. | reverse complement strand
TCTTAAGATTCATTAAAACTTATTTACAAAAAATCCTTTTATGAGACTAAAAAACTTAACCATCGCTTTTGCGATAATTACTTTAAGCACTGGAGTTATTTCTTGCAAAAAAGATAACAACACCACTTCTACAGATACAGCAAGTGAAACAAAAACTCAGGCAGATGACCAGAGCTTTTTTTCAGACGAAACTGATATCGCCACAAACGATGCGAATGCATCTTTTGAGGCTTACGGAGGCTCTGCTACTCAAACGCCGGTAGGTATTGCAACACCGCCTGCACTTACGCTTCCCTGCGATGCAGCCATTACAGTTGACACTGCTAACAGTATGCGTACTATTACTATCGTTTATAATGGTAGTAGTTGTGATCTTAAAAGATCAAGAACAGGAACAGTTATTATTTCATTCGCAGAAGGTTTTAGGTGGAAAGAACCTAATTCTGTTTTAAACATTCAGTTCGTGAACTTTAAAGTAACCAGGAAAGTTGATGGCAAAAGTGTTGTTATTAATGGAACAAGAACCATCACTAATGTTTCGGGAGGCCTTCTGAAAGACCTGGCAACAACCTCCGGCGTTACTCATAAAATTGATGATACAAACATGTCCATCACTTTTGACAATAATAAGCAACGTACATGGGAAACTCATTTTACGAGAGTATTCACGTATGATAATGGCATTGTAATTTCCACTACTGGTGCTGTAAGCGGAACTAACAGATTCGGTAATGCTTTTTCAACAACTATTGTTGAACCGTTAGTAATAAAACAAAGCTGTGATTTTAATTTAGTCAGCGGCCAGGTACAACACACAGGTGAAAAGGTCGCATCTACTGTAACATTTGGACTAGACGCTTCCGGCAATCCTGTTACTAGCTGCCCAATACTGCTTTATTATAAAGTAGTTTGGAATGGTCCTAACGGAACTTCCCTTACTTATATCGGAGTATATTAATATCCGTATTTTCAAATAAAAAAAGCCATAGTAATAGACTGTGGCTTTTTATTTTATATCGGCCTCCATAAAGTTATATCTGCTCTTATCTTTGTAGCATGAAAAAAGTAAGAGTGAGATTTGCCCCGAGTCCTACAGGAGGTTTGCATTTAGGAGGAGTTCGTACCGCTTTATACAATTATTTATTTGCCAAAAAACACGATGGAGATTTTGTTTTAAGAATTGAAGACACCGATCAAACCCGTTATGTAGAAGGGGCAGAACAATACATTATTGATTGTCTTAAATGGTGTGGCATTCTGCCAAATGAAGGTCCGCATCTGGAGGGCAATTACGCACCTTACAGGCAAAGCGAAAGAAAAGAGTTGTATAGAAAATATGCTGAAGAACTTGTAAAAAAAGGACATGCTTATTATGCTTTTGACACACCGGAAGAAATCGAATCACTGAGAGAAAAATTGAAATCAGAAGGAAAAAGCAATCTTCAATATGGATATCATGTAAGAAACGGGATGCGAAATTCTTTATCGCTGCCGGCTGAAGAAACCGAAGCCTTATTAAAAATAAATTTTCCTCATGTTATCAGAGTTAAAATTGAGCCTAATGAGCAGGTATCCTTTAGCGATATGATAAGAGGCAATGTAGTAATGGATACCAATAGTATTGATGATAAAGTATTATTAAAAGCCGATGGCATGCCTACTTACCATCTTGCAGTGGTAGTTGATGATTATTTAATGAAGATAACTCATGCATTTCGTGGTGAAGAATGGTTGCCGAGTGCGCCCGTTCATGTATTGTTATGGCAGTATCTCGGATGGGAACATCACATGCCGCAATGGGCGCATCTTCCATTAATTTTAAAACCTGATGGTAACGGAAAATTGAGTAAGAGAGATGGAGAGAGGCTTGGCTTTCCTGTTTTTGCAATGCAATGGAAAGATGTTAACTCCGGTGATTTAATGAAGGGCTTTAAAGAGCTTGGCTTTTTGCCGGGAGCTTTTATAAATATGCTGGCCTTGTTGGGATGGAACGATGGAACAGAAAAAGAAATATTTACCCTTGATGAATTGGTTGAAAGATTTTCACTTGAAAGAGTTCATTCGAGTGGTGCAAAATTTGATTTTGAAAAAGCAAAATGGTTCAACCACGAATGGATTAAAAAATATGAAGCGCCTGCTTTGTTATCTTATGTGAAAGAAGTTTTTAACTCACGGGGACATGTACACGAAGACGAAAAAAAATTATTACATATAATTCAACTTGTAAAAGACAGATGTACCCTGCTTACGGATTTTTGGGAACAGGCGCAATTCTTTTTTATTCGACCAGAGGAAATTGATGTGGCTTCAATACTTCATAAATGGGAAGAAAATAAAAACCTTTTCTTTAATGAACTGGCAAGAGCATACCAGTTTACTAATGTTTGGGACCTAACAAATGCTGAGCACGCCTTTAAAGAAATCGCCGCCGCAAGCCGTTTGAAACCCGGGGAACTGATGCTTCCTTTTCGTATCATGCTTGTAGGCGGCAAATACGGGCCGGGTGTATTTGATATTGCAGCCACCTTAGGCAGCGAAGAAACCATCAAGAGAATAGAACACGGATTGTTTTTGTTACATGAAAAATAGTTTTATAGAATGAAGCCTATCTTTATATAATGAGGCCCGCATCAATAAATAAAAATAGAATACAAAGGCCCATAAGGGTATTAGTGGCTAAAGTAGGTCTTGATGGCCACGACAGGGGAGCTAAAGTAATTGCCACTTCATTGCGTGATGCCGGTATGGAAGTAATTTATACCGGCTTGCGTCAAACGCCTGACATGGTTGTGAATACGGCGTTACAGGAGGATGTGGATGCCATTGGAATAAGTATTTTGTCGGGAGCGCATAATACTGTTTTTCCCAAAATATTTCACCTGCTTCAGGAAAAAAATATGAATGATGTTTTATTAACCGGCGGAGGTATTATACCGGAAGACGACATGAAAGCTTTGAATGAATTAGGCGTAGGGAAATTATTTCCACCAGGTACACCCACGGCAACTATCGTAACATATATAAAAGAATGGGTGAAAGAACACAGAGATTTTTAAATCCTGAAAGAGAATTCCTGTTTAGCTTTTTTAATTTTTATAAATATGTATCAAACACTTTTAACAGAATTGGAAAATGGAATATTCACAATTATCATTAACAGGCCTGATAAATTAAATGCATTAAACCAAACGGTTTTAAACGAACTGGAACATGTGATACAAACCGTTTATGATGATAAAAAAATTAAAGCTGCGATTATAACCGGCAAGGGAAATAAAGCATTTGTTGCAGGAGCAGATATAGGTGAATTTACGAAAGCAAGTGATGAGGAGGGAATAGCATTAGCAAAAAGAGGGCAGCAAATATTTTTTAATATTGAGCATTGTCCAAAACCATTTATTGCAGCCGTTAATGGGTTCGCTTTAGGAGGCGGATGCGAACTCGCAATGGCATGTCATTTCAGACTGGCAAGTGATAATGCAAAATTCGGTCAGCCGGAAGTAAATCTTGGATTAATACCGGGCTATGGTGGCACGCAGCGTTTAACCATGCTCGTTGGAAAAGGTAAAGCCATGGAATTAATTATGACAGGCAACATGATTGATGCAGCGGAAGCGAAAGTACTCGGACTTGTAAATTATATAACCACAACGGAAAATCTTCTCGAAAAAACAAAAGAAATTCTTACCCTGATCCTTACTAAATCGCCAGTTGCAGTTTCAAAGGCTATTGCCGCTGTTAATGCATTTTATTATTTTGATAAAAACGGTTTTAATGAGGAGATAAAATTGTTTGGAGAAACGTTTGCATCAGATGATAAAAAGGAAGGGACTGTGGCATTTATTGAAAAAAGAAAACCGCTGTTTAAAGGAAACTAACTGTTTAAAAAGATATATAATACATCTTGCAAATTGTTGTACTAACTTTGAGAAAATGAAGATTGCAATAATGGACAGGGTTTTCTTATTATTGTTATCAGTAATAATTTTAGTTACTGCTTTCTGGATTTTTCATACACATACAGTTTTGGAGGCTACCGGTTCTCCAACTACGGTAGTTCGCTTGTTTGATCTCAACAATGATTTATTATACAACATAGTTACCATTTTCTCAATTATTTTATTACTGATTTCAAACATTTTTTACTGGCGCACGGGTAATGGAATTTATTTTTTGTGGAGCGTTTTTTATTTTATGGCGGGTACTATATCATTAGCCATACTTGAAAATGCACGATTTTATTATACGAAGCAAAATGGAATATGGAATGGTAAATTTTCTTCAGGCTTTATTGTATCTGTCTATTTAACATTGATTGTAATTATTATAACGTTAATCAATTTCTTTATTATAAATTATTTGAGAAAAAGAGCTATGAACAAGCGCAATAAATATGAAAGTTTTTTCGGGAGAAAGACGGGCCCTTAAATTTAGCATCAGTGTTTTTTACATCAAAAAGAGACAAAATAAATATGGAGTATAGAATTGAAAAAGATACGATGGGAGAAGTGAAAGTGCCTGCCGCAGCCTATTACGGAGCGCAGACCCAGAGAAGTATTGAAAACTTTAAAATTGCGCAGGATATAAATAAAATGCCTAAAGAAATTATTCGTGCATTTGCATATTTGAAAAAAGCTGCTGCCATTACAAATTTTAATGCGGGCATTTTGTCTAAAGATAAATGTGAATTAATAGGCCGTGTTTGCGATGAAATTCTCGAAGGGAAATTAGACAATGAGTTTCCTCTTGTTGTATGGCAAACTGGTAGTGGAACGCAAAGCAATATGAACGTAAACGAAGTGATTGCTTACCGCGGTCACGTGTTAAATGGAGGCAGCCTTGCTGACAAGGAGAAAATACTTCATCCTAATGATGATGTAAATAAGTCGCAATCCAGTAATGACACATTTCCTACTGCAATGCATATTGCTGCTTATTCAATTTTGAACGAACTTACCTTGCCTGCAATTGAAAATCTTAAGAATACTTTAGTTGCAAAGTCAAAAGAATTTATGCCAATTGTAAAAATTGGCCGTACGCATTTTATGGACGCCACTCCTTTAACACTTGGGCAGGAATTTAGCGGTTATGCCTCACAGTTAGAACATGGATTCAAAGCAATTAAAAACACGTTATCTCATTTAAGTGAGCTTGCGCTCGGAGGTACAGCAGTTGGAACAGGAATAAATACCCCACCCGATTATGCAAAAAATGTTGCTGAAGCTATTGCCCAACTTACAGGCCTTCCCTTCCATACTGCGGAAAATAAATTTGAATCTCTTGCCGCTCATGATGCAATTGTAGAAACACACGGAGCTTTAAAAACAGTTGCGGTAAGCCTTATGAAAATTGCCAATGATATCAGGATGTTATCATCAGGGCCACGCAGTGGAATTGGAGAAATTCGTATTCCGGATAATGAGCCCGGCTCATCTATTATGCCGGGAAAAGTAAATCCCACACAATGTGAATCTCTTACTATGATATCAGCCCAGGTTATGGGAAATGATGTTGCAATAAGTGTTGGAGGCGCTACAGGACATTTTGAGCTAAATGTTTTTAAACCGGTAATGATTTATAATTTTCTGCACAGTGCACGTCTTATCGGTGATGGCTGTAATAGTTTTAATGAAAAATGTGCTAAGGGGATTGAGCCGATTCCGGATAATATAAAAAAACATGTTGATAATTCGCTGATGCTTGTAACCGCTCTCAACACAAAAATAGGATACTACAAAGCTGCTGAAATAGCCCAGAAAGCACACAAAGAAAATACCACTTTAAAAGAAATGGCTGTGAAACTTGGTTACGTTACTCCCCAGCAATTTGATGAGTGGGTGGTACCAAAAGATATGGTTGGAACTATAGAATGAGTTCTTTCTATTCCCGAAAATGATTTTTCGGGTGTTGACCTTTCAGGTTTAGCCCATTGATCTTATCATAATTCTTTTGCTGATGATAGATGCGTTTGCCGGAAATGTATCTCCTACAGGGGAAGGAGTTTGTAAAAACAAGGGGTTGCAGTATAGTGAAAAGTTGATTAGCGCCTCACTCTGATCACTTTTTTTCCAGTGTGGGGGCTTTTTTCATCACTATTCACATCCTACAACCCTTTGTGCATAGTTGTTTCAAAATATCAGGAGACCCTTCTTTATTTCTTACACACTTTTCGTGTAACCCTATCGGCTAGAAGATTAGATATTTGTAAAGTCTTTTAAGCTGTTGCTAATTTTCCTACAGCTTTTTCATAATGTTGAGAAACTTTATCCCAGTTAACCACATTCCAAAAAGCTTTTAAATAATCTGGTCTTTTATTTTGATACTTTAAGTAATATGCATGCTCCCATACATCGCAACCCAATATAGGTTTGCATTTGCAATCTGCAACATCCATTAAAGGATTGTCCTGGTTAGGTGTTGAACAAATAGCAAGCTTACCGTCAAGAACGCCGAGCCACGCCCAGCCGCTACCAAACCTGGTTGCACCTGCTGTGTTGAATTTTTCTTTCATATCATCAAAAGAACCAAAAGCTTCATCAATGGCTTCTGCTAATTTCCCCTCTGGCTTGCCTCCACCATCAGGAGATAAAATTTCCCAGAAAAAACTATGGTTCCAGTGACCACCGCCGTTATTGCGAACTGCGGGACTTATTTTCCCGGCATTAGCGAGTAATTCTTCCAGCGATTTATTTTCATTGGGTGTTCCTGCGATAGCTTTATTGAGATTATCCACATAACCCTGGTGGTGTTTATCGTGGTGAATTTGCATAGTTTCTTTGTCAATGCTTGGCTCTAACGCATCAAAGCTGTAAGGCAGAGCCGGTAATGTAAATGCCATAATATATTATTTTAAAGGTGAACAATTTCTATTCTTACAAATTTACTTACTATATGTTGCAAAGCATGAGCACTTTGAAATAATTCCCCAACGCGAAAATCTATTGAGGTTATTTTATCTTTTCTTTTTGAAAAAGCTTTGCATCATAGCCATACAATCATTAGCATAAATGTTGCCAATAATTTCTGTTTTAGGATGAAGCTTTACCTGGGAAAGCCCTCCATGCTTTGGATCGGTTGTTCCATAAACGAGCCTGCCAATTTTACTCCAATATAAAGCGCCACAACACATCACGCATGGCTCTACAGTAACATACATTGTTGCCTCAGGCAAATATTTGGCTCCTAAAAAATTAAAGGCTGATGTAAGTGCAATAATCTCAGCATGAGCTGTTGCATCATTAAGCATTTCAACCTGGTTATAGCCGCGGCCAATGATTTTATTTTGCATAACAATCACTGCGCCAATTGGCACTTCATCGGCATCAAATGCCTGTTGTGCCTCCTTCAGTGCCTGTTTCATAAAATACTCATCATCCATATTGCAACACTTTATTTTATTATTAACTTTTGAAGGGATGAAGTTAACTTGGGGAAACAAATGTAACCGATATGAGTGATTTTAATTCCACACTTAAAGGCCTTCGCAGTTTTTTTGATAGCGGTGCAACACTTTCTTATAAATTCAGAAAAAGGCAATTAGAATCTTTTAAAAAGGCAATAATAAAATATGAAGATGAAATAAATATTGCTTTATATACTGATCTTAAAAAAAGCAAAGAAGAAGCATGGGCAACAGAAACCGGTTTGCTGATGGAAGAAATAAAAAGAGGCATTAAAAATTTGAAAAGATGGATGAAGCCAAAAAAAGCATCCACCGGCTTAGTTACATTTCCTTCATCTGCTAAAATTTATCGTGATCCTTTGGGGGTTGTGCTAATTATAGCACCATGGAATTATCCTTTGCAATTATTATTGATTCCATTAGCCGGCGCTATTGCAGGGGGAAATTGTGCTGTCTTAAAACCTTCTGAGCTTGCCCCCGCAACAGAAAAAATTATTATAAAAATTATTGAAGAAATCTTTCCCGAAAACTATGTAAAAGTTATTACGGGCGATGGCGCTGCGGTAGTTCCTTCCATGATAAATAATTTTCGCTTTGATCATATTTTTTATACAGGAAGCACCACGGTCGGGACAGAAATTTATAAGCTGGCAGCTAACGATTTGGTGCCTGTTACATTGGAGCTTGGCGGCAAAAGCCCTTGTATCGTGCATGAAGATGCGGATATAAAGGTTGCCGCAAAAAGAATCATTCTTGGTAAATTTTTAAATGTTGGACAAACCTGTATTGCACCTGACTACATTCTGGTTGATGAAAAAATAAAAGATAAATTATTGAATGAATTGAAAGATGTTATTCAAAAATTTTATACAGATAATGCTGCTGCAAGTTACGGCTACGGGAAAATAATTAATGAAAATCGTTTCAAAAAACTGTTAGCTTACCTGTATGAAGGCAAAGTATTTTATGGCGGGAAAAATGATAAGAACTCTTTGTATATAGAACCAACAATTCTTATAAATATTTCACCAGATAATGAAGTGATGAAGGAAGAAATTTTTGGCCCTATTCTGCCTGTATTATCTTTTACTACAACGGCAGAAGCAATGGAAATAGTGCAACACAACAAAAACCCTCTGGCATTTTATTTATTTACAAAAGATAGAAAAATTGAAGCCAGCTGGATACAAAGCATTCCTTTTGGCGGCGGATGCATTAACAATACAGTGTGGCATTTTGCTAATGAAAATTTTCCTTTTGGGGGAATCGGCAACAGTGGCATAGGTGCTTATCACGGTAAAAACACATTCGATGTTTTTACTCACTCGAAGCCTGTTTTAAAAACTTCAACATTCATAGATCCTTCACTAAAATATCCGCCATTTAAAGGAAAAATGAAATGGTTTAAGAAATTGATTGGATAAAATAATCTGGTTAAAATAAAAATTTCTAAGCTAAAGAATTTAATATCTTATTTATCGTGCTGCGATTATGCAAGAGTTAGCTTTGCTGAAAATTAATAAGAGAATGAAAATAACATTAAAACTCGAAGAGGTTGCAATGTCAGCAATTGCTATTTACTTTTTAACCATCTATAATCTTGGATTACCGGTTTGGCTTTGGGTCATCTTATTTTTTACGCCCGATATTGGTATGCTCGGGTATCTCATTAACTTAAAAGTTGGCGCATTTGTTTATAATCTTTTTCACCACAAAGGAATAGCATTGGTTATTGCCGCAACGGGATATTTTTCCCATAATGATATTACAACAGCTATTGGAATACTGTTATTTGCACATGCATCATTTGACAGGATTTGGGGTTATGGTTTAAAATACGAAGACAGCTTTAAGAATACACATCTTAATGCGCTACTTTAGTTTTATCGCCGGGCAAAAGCATCAGTTAACCTTGCTAAAATTATTGCTACAAAAGCCGTCACAAATTCATATTTTACTTTCCCTTCTTCTTATTTATTAATTTTACTTTATGGAGAAAAAATTATTTTTATTAGATGCAATGGCACTTATTTATCGTGCGTATTATGCACTCATCCGCAGCCCGATTATTACTTCCAAAGGGAAAAATACCAATGCGCAATTTGGGTTCACCAACACATTATTTGATCTCTTAAGTAAAGAAAAACCTACACATCTTGCGGTAGCTTTTGATACCTGGGAACCCACTGAAAGGCACACGGACTTTGAAGCGTACAAAGCTAACAGGCAGGATGCTCCTGAAGATCTGCTTACTTCTATCCCTGATATAAAAAAAATAATTGAAGGATTTAATTTACCCGTTGTTGAATGTGATGGGTATGAAGCGGATGATATAATTGGTGGACTTGCACAGCAGGCGGAAAAAGAAGGCTATGCAGTTTTTATGGTAACGCCGGATAAAGATTTTGGACAGTTGGTTACAGATAAAATAAAAATTTATAAACCGGGTTACCAGGGTGGTAAGTTTGAAATAATGGGACCAAAAGAAGTATGTGAAAAGTGGGGAATAAAAAATGTAAGCCAGGTAATTGATATACTTGGATTGATGGGAGATGCTGTTGATAATATTCCGGGCATTGCGGGTATTGGTGAAAAAACTGCAGCAAAATTATTAGCACAATATGAAACTATTGAAAATATTTTAGCTGATGCTGAAAACATAAAAGGCTCATTGGGCGAGAAGATAAGGGCCGGTAAAGATGCGGCGATTATGAGTAAGAAGCTTGCAACAATTATAACCGATGTTCCCTGCAAGTTTCATGAAGAAGATTTTAGGGTAAAAGCTTACAATACCGAAGTGCTTAAAGATTTATTTGCAGAGTTTGAATTTAAAACTTTGGGTAAAAGAATTTTAGGTGATGAATACAATGTTTTTGTTGTAGAAAAACAGGTAATACAAACCGACCTTTTTGGAAACGCAATGGAACAGCCAATTCCAAAGCCTGAAGAAGAAAAAGTTGCAAAGGAAGATAAAGGCCTTGCAGCAGAAAAAAATATTAATAATACTCCGCATAATTATTATTTGGTAGAGGGTGATGATGCCATCATTGACCTGTTGAAAAAATTATCTTCTGAAAATGAAATTTCATTTGATACTGAAACAAATCATATTGATGCGAATGAAGCAGAGTTGGTTGGTTTAAGTTTTTCATACAAAGATTGTGAAGGTTATTATGTGCCTTGTCCCGAAGATGAAGAAGCGGTTGTTCATATTCTTAATCATTTTAAAGAATTGTTTAATGATGAATCAAAAATATGGATTGGCCAAAATATAAAATATGACATGCTCGTGCTGAAATGGTATGGCTTTGAATTGAGAGGAAAGGTCTTTGATACGATGCTGGCGCATTATGTAATAGAAAGTGAAGGCAGGCGCAATATGGATTTATTAAGCGCTCAGTATCTTGGTTACCTTCCTGTTTCCATAACAGAATTGATTGGGAAAAAAGGAAAAGCACAAGGCACTATGCGTGACGTTGAAGTTGAAAAAGTAAAAGAATATGCAGCAGAAGATGCGGATATAACGCGGCAGCTAAAAAATAAATTTGTTCCTTATTTAAAAGAAAAGAAGGTTGAAAAAGTTTTCAATGAGGTGGAAACTCCACTGGTGAAAGTGTTGACAGATATGGAATACGAAGGCGTGAAAGTTGATATGAATTTTTTAAATGTGTATTCTGAAGAGTTGGAAAAGGAAGCGGCCAAATGTGAGCAAAGCGTGTATGAGCAGGCCGGCATAAAATTTAATCTTGCTTCACCCAAACAATTAGCTGAAGTATTGTTTGAAAAATTGCAATTAGACAAAGGAAAAAAAACAAAAGGTGGCCAGCACTCTACCGGTGAAGATGTATTGCTGAAACTCGCAAAAGAAAATCCGATTGTTGAAGATATTTTAAACTACCGGGAGCTTACCAAGTTAAAATCAACTTATGTAGATGCCTTGCCCCAGATTGTAAATAAAAAAACAAATCGTGTGCATACCTGTTACGGGCAGGCAATTGCCGTAACAGGAAGATTAAGCAGCAATAATCCCAATCTTCAAAACATTCCTATAAGAACAGAAAGGGGAAGAGAAATACGTAAGGCATTTATTCCAAGAGATACAGACCATGTGATTATCTCTGCGGATTATTCCCAAATTGAATTGCGCATCGTTGCAGCTATAAGCGGTGATCCCGCTATGTGTGCAGCTTTTAAAGAGCAGAAAGATATTCATACAGCAACGGCAGCGAAAGTTTTTAATGTTAGTGAAGATGATGTAACAAAAGAAATGCGCTATAAAGCCAAGAGTGTAAACTTTGGAATTATTTACGGTCAAAGCGCTTTTGGCCTCGCAGAAAACATAAATGTCAGCAGAACGGAGGCAAAAGAAATAATTGATGCTTATAAAAAAGAGTTTGCCAATATCCAAAAGTATATGGACGAAACCATTCAGTTTTGTAAGACTAACGGTTATGTAGAAACGCTTATGGGCCGCAAGCGCTGGCTCAAAGATATTAATTCCGGTAACTGGACCGTACGGGGATATGCAGAGCGAAATGCTATCAATTCGCCCATACAGGGAACTGCTGCTGATATGATAAAGCTGGCAATGATTAAAATTCACAATGTATTTAAACAGCGAAATTTTAAATCAAAAATGATTATGCAGGTGCATGATGAACTGGTTTTTGATGCCCATAAAAGCGAAGTGGAAGAGATAAAACCTATTATTATTGAATGCATGCAAAACGCTTTATTGCTGCCTAACGGGGTGCCCGCAGATGCGGAAATAGGCGTTGGTGATAACTGGCTGGAGGCGCATTAGTTTGAACTTTTTTAAAAAAGATAAGTCTAATGATTCAGTCTAAAAAATTATTACATGAACTGGCCAAAATATTTCTTTTACATTGAAAAAATCGGGTTAAGGTATTTTATTATAGCCGGGTTTGCTTTCATAATATTTTATTTTCTCTTAGATAAAAAAATTGGTTACAAAAAGATTCAGAAAAAATTTCCCCTCCATAAGGATTATGCCAGGGAAATAGGTTATTCAATAATTACCATTTGCATATTTGCGCTTGTACCTCTTTTTATACTTGGAATACCTTCTGTTAAAGCGCATACTTTTTTCTATACTGATATACATCAACATGGATGGTTCTATTTTTTTCTTGCATTTCCATTAATGTTTATAATTCATGATGCCTATTTCTACTGGACACACAGGCTGATGCATCATAAAAAACTATTCAGGTTATTTCATCTTGTCCATCATCATTCCACTAATCCTTCTCCCTGGGCTGCTTATTCTTTTCATCCTTTGGAAGCGGTTGTTGAGGCAGGAATTTTTGCCGTATTCTTATTCACCATTCCTATTACTCCTTACCATCTTGGTATTTTCTTTTTCCTGATGATCGTGTATAATGTGTATGGACATTTGGGCTACGAACTGTACCCTAAAGGTTTCAGCAATCATTGGTTTGGGAAATGGATAAACACTTCTGTTAATCATAACCAGCATCATCAATATTTTAAAGGAAACTATGGATTGTATTTTCTTTGGTGGGACAGATGGATGCACACCATACGACCTGATTATGATGAAAAATTTAACGCTGTAAAACGTGCGGCCAAAACAGAATTGAAACAAGCTTCATGACTTTCTCAAAAAAGATCCTTTCATTTTTTAAAAGCCTGGATTTACATATTGATCTTCCTCCCGGCGTTGAAGTGATGAATCCTTTTAAAAATACAGCGACATTCAATCTTTGCAATAAATATTACAATAAATATTATAATGATAACAATACACGACACCTGATCCTCGGAATTAACCCCGGAAGATTTGGTGGTGGTATTACCGGCATTCCTTTTACAGATCCCATTCGCTTACAAAATGATTGCAATATCGAAAATGAATTTGCAAAGAAGCAGGAATTAAGTTCTGTATTTGTATATGAAATGATACATGCATTTGGTGGTCCGGAAGTTTTTTACAATGCTTTCTATATTTCGTCTATGTCACCGTTAGGTTTTACAAAGCACAATAAAAATCTTAATTATTATGATGATAAAAAATTAGAAGAAAGCCTCAAAGAATTTATGATTGATTGCCTTAATAAGCAACTACAATTTGGCATTAACAGAACAGTTGCCTTTTGTTTTGGTGAAGGAAAAAATTATTTATTTTTTTCAAAGCTTAATAATGAATTTAAATTTTTTGAGAAAATAATTCCCTTGCCGCATCCACGATTCATTATGCAATACAGGTTAAAAAAGAAAGATGAATATATTGAGCGGTATCTTTGTGAGCTTGGAATAGTAACTACCCAAAAAATAAAATGAACCCAACTTTAATATATTGTTATGATGCTTATTGTGGCTGGTGCTATGGGTTTAGCGAAGTAATGAAGAAAATTTATTCTGAATATAAAAATAAATTAGCGTTTGAAGTGCTTTCAGGTGGAATGATATTACCGGAAGAACCTGTAGCAATAGGAGCAACAGCAAAATATATTGAAAGCGCTTATAAGCGTGTGGAAGAACTCACCGGCGCAAAATTCGGCGAAGATTACTTATGGCATATTAAACATCCTGAACAAAGTGATTGGTTTCCGAATTCAGAAAAGCCTGCCATTGCGTTATGTGTTTTTAAAGAATATTTTCCGGAGCAACAGGTAAGTTTTGCTGCCGATATGCAATATGCATTACACTTCGAAGGCCGCGATTTAACGGATAACGAATCTTATCGCCTGCTACTTGAAAAATATAATATTGATGCAGGAGATTTCTATGGAAATCTTACTGAAGAAAAATACAAGGAAGAAGCATACTATGAATTTGCTTTATGCAAGCAGTTAAACGTTACAGGTTTCCCCGCCGTATTTCTTCAAACAAGCGAAACAAAATTTTACATGATTGCAAGAGGTTACACGCCATTCGAAAATCTTGATGAAAGAATCAGGAATGTTTTAAAAGAAGTAAGTGTGGCGTAAAAAATCAGTCGACTTTTTTTTCAGCTTTTTCGGCGTTTTTTACAATATCACCGGGCTTACCTACAATATTGGTAAGAACCGTTTTCCAGTCATCTTTTTGTCGTAATAAAAATTCAAGATCCATGCTGAAATGTTTGAACTCTTCTTTTTGTGCATCAATCATAATGGCCTTAGCGTCTTTATCTTTTTCAACACATATTCTTTGTTCATACCAGCTAATAGCATCGGCTTCTTCAATTACCGACTGAATCATTCTGGCGAAGGTTCTTGTTTTCTGGGACAGTTCTGCTGCTGGTTCGTGGTATTGTTCTGTGGGCATTGTATAAAATTAATTTTATTAAAGTTATCCAAATATACCGCAGTGCTTTCTTTATAAAATAAAAAAGTGAAATCGGCCGGCAAGAATGGCCTACAACTTTATCTTTTCGGTTCTTGATTGAATGAAAAGAATTATGTGAGCAGCAATAAGCAGCTCGCATACGATTTCTTTGACGATCATAGGTTAGCTTTTTAGTGAGAATTTATCAATAAATACAAACGCTATGGAAAGAAATTTATTTTGCTAACGGTCAGTTTTTTTGAATAGACGAAACTTTTAATTATAAAAAAACCTGCAGAGAATTATTCCCGCAGGTTTCAAAAATTTAATATTTATAAAAATACTAGAACCAGCTACCGGTCCATCTTTCATCGTATTTACTCCCCATCTTTCTTTTTCTTCTTGCAGCTTGAGCCCGATGAATAAACATAGTAACTAACATTAAAGGCATAAATATAAAAGTTAACGGAGGGATGCCCAGCATCGATATCCATTTACCACCGTATTGCCTGCGCATAGTACGCTTAAGCCTTTCAGCAATAAGATACATGCTTGGTACCATTATCAGCGTCATAAAAAATGCGAAGGCTAATCCAAATATAATAGTCCATGAAAGTGGCTTCCAGAATTGAGCACTATCTCCGCCAAAAAATATGTGCGGATTCAGATCGGCAAACAACGTTACAAAATTAATATTAAACCCTATTGCTAACGGTATCAATGCAAGTATGGCAGCCAATGCAGTTAGCATTACAGGAATAATTCTTGTTTTACCAGCTTTTATAACGGCTTCTCTTGTCTTCATACCTCTTGCCCGCAATTCATCTGCAAATTCAATTACCAAAATTCCGTTCTTTACAACAATGCCCGCAAGGCCAACAATCCCCAGGCCGGTCATAACCACAGAAAGTTCCATTTTCGTAATCCCATAACCAAGCAACACGCCAATAACACTGAATACTATTTCGGTTAAAATAATTACAGCTTTACTAACCGAATTGAACTGCACAACCAAAATGAAAAGTATAATCATCAGCGCCATTACCAAAGCTTTACCGAGGAAAGCTGCTGTCTCTGCCTGTTGTGCGCCTTCACCTGTTTGAGTAATTGTAACGCCGGTTTGCAGTTTGGGAAAGTTATCAATAGCATCTTTTATTTTTTCATTCACATCAGTAGGCGTATAACCGTTAAGCACATTTGAAAATAAAGTGATTACACGTTTTACATTTTTTCTTTTGATGCTTCCATACGTGCTGGTATAATCAACATCTACCAAAGTGCTTATAGGAATTTGTTTAATGGCCCCGCCCGCTGCTATATCACGGAAAACAATTTTCGTATTAAGCAATTCTGAAAGGCTCTGCCGCTGCACTTCATTGTTGCGTAACTGTATCTTGTACTCATCTTCGCCGTCTTTTATTTTGGAAACTTCCCTGCCAAATAATGCGGTACGCAATTGTTGGCCTATTTGTGCAGTTGAAACTCCCGCAATTAATGCTCTCTCACGGTTAACCGTAAGCGTAATTTCCGGGTTAGTAAGATCAACATCCATTTTTAATTCTTCCACTCCTGGTATTTGCAGGCTGTCTAAATAAGACTTTAAAGCTTTAGCTGTAGATGTCAGCTTGTTAAAATCTTCACTCTGCACTTCAATATTTATCGGAGGATCTGTTGGAGGCCCGTTAGATTCCTGCGCCACGGCAATTTGTGTACCTGGTATTCCTTTTAATGCAGTTCGTATTGAATCAAGGTAAGGCGCTGTTGATTTATTATTTCGCTTTGCATATTCAACAAATGAAACCTGCACTCTTCCGAGATTGGGTTGTGTACTGTTGTCGCCACTGCTTGGGTCTGATGCGCCGACTGCAACATTAGAAATAATACTTTCTACAATAGGATTGGGCTTGCCATTTGGTTCAATAACATTGGTAACTCTTTTCTCCAGCATCTTTGTAATTGAATCGGTGTAATCAACACTGGTACCTACCGGCATTTTTAAATAAACATAAATAAAATTCGGATCTCCTTTTGGAAAGAACACAACCGGAACTTTTCGAATGCCAAAAAGTACAAATGAAAATATTAAAAGCCCGAATGTTCCAAGCAATAAGCCCACCGGCTTCCATCCGGAAAGCGCCCAATTTAAAAGTGTTTCATAACGATGCATGATGGCAGGCAATGCTTTGTTTTGAAACTTATGAATCAGGTCATCAAACACATAGGTGTTTGTTACAACTAATATTGATAATAAAATAAGAATATTACCCAGGAATGTTACCTGTAATAAATCGAAAATAATACCTACAGCCAGTGTTAACCAAAATGCCGGCCGCTTAAATACAGCAGATTTTCTTTTCGTTCCGCTATCATCCGGGTGGTTCATAAAATCAACGGCAAAAACGGGGTTCATAATGAAAGCAACAATCAATGAAGCCGTCAATGTAAATATGAGCATCGTTGGCAAATAGATCATGAACTTGCCAATGATTCCCGGCCAGAAAAGTAAAGGGAAGAAGGGCGCAAGCGTTGTAAGCGTTCCTGATAGCACCGGCACAAAAACCTCTCCTGCAGCCATTTTTGCCGATTCCATAGCTGAAAGTTTCCCTTTATTTTCAACAAAAATCCGATGCGTATTTTCTATAACAACAATAGCGTCATCTACGATAATTCCCAGGCCGAACAATAAAGCGAAAAGCACCATGAAGTTTAACGTAACATCAGAACCGGTTATTAAACTGGCGACCGGTAAAAATAAAAACGCAACGAACATACTTAACGGCACGGACAGCGCCACAAAAAATGCATTGGTTACACCCATGAAAAACATGAGAATGAGCAACACAAGAATGAAACCTATAACAATTGAATTTACCAAATCGTTAAATGACGTACGGGTAGAAATGCTTCTATCACCTGTGATAACAACATGAAGATTACCTGGAAATATGTTTCCCTTCATTTCTTCAACTGTTTTTTTCACTTCGTCGGATGTTTCGATCAGGTTTTCCCCTGCACGTTTTACTATGCTGAGGGTAACTACATTCTTGCCATTTAAACGGGCATAGCTTTCACTGTTTTTAACGGTATCTTTTATATCGGCGATATCTTTTAAATAAATAGGAGCGCCACCAGTATTCCTGATAATTATTTTTTGAATATCAAATACATTTTTAAACTGTCCTTTTACCTGTAAGGTTCTTTTCATATTACCAACATCCAGCAATCCGCCGGATATATCAGCATTTTCTGCTTTTACTGCATTGGCAATGTCATCAAAAGTTACATTGGCGCTTTGCATTTTATAATTGTCAACGTTAATCTGGAATTCTCTTTCAGGTGCGCCCACAATATCCACACGAGTGAGCTGCGATATTTCTTCCAGTTTATCTTTTGCGTCATCAGCAATTTTTTTAAGAGCAATCATGTTGTAATCGCCGCTGATGTTTACAAACATAATCGGCTGCTCACTAAAATCTATCTCCTGCACTTTGGGTTCTTCCGTAAGATCTGTTGGCAAATCTATTTTTGCTTTATCAACGGCATCCTTTGTTTTTTGAAGGGCGACTTCTTTGGCAACACTGGTTTCAAACTCGACAGTAATAGCAGAAAAATCCTGCAACGAAGTGCTGGTGATCTTATTTATTTTAGCGCCGGTAATACCTTTTAACTGCTTTTCAATGGGCCGCGTAACAAGATTTTCGACGTCACGTGGGGAATTCCCTACGTAGGTCGTTTGTACAAATATGGTGGGTATTACAATATCAGGAAACTGTTCTTTGGGTAAAGTTGCAAACTGGTAAATACCTATCAATGATACAAAAATGATCACCAGGTAAATGGAAGTTTTATTTTTTATTGACCAACTCGTTGGCTTAAATTCCTTAAATTTTTCCTTTAAATTTTCCATTGCACTCATAAAATTTACATTGATATTTTTATCAGATAGTATTCATTAATTAGGTGGTCTTGGTGGTTATCAATTGCCCATCGTAAATTGCCTGGTAACCTTCGGTAATTAACTGATCACCGGCTTGCAAACCTTGTTTAATTTCAACCTGGTCGCCATATGTCTGGCCAATTACAACTTTACGTTTCCGTGCGATTAGTTTATCTCCTTCCTTTGCAGCTACCAGCACAAACCTTCCTTCTTCATCGTTTTGTAAAGTGTTTACGTTTATAACAAGTGTGTTCGGGGCCGAATAGTCAAGAATTTTCACCAGGGCAATTTCGTTAGGCCTTAAAAACATTCCTGCGGGCACTTTTGCTTCAGCAGCAAAACCTCTTGTAGCGGTACCTATGGATTGGCTGATAAATGAAATTGTTGTATTGAATGATTTATTTACATCAGGCACCTGCACTTCCACGGCTGTTCCTTTTGATATTTTATTTGCATAATTTTCAGGAACCGTAACCGTAATTTTAAGATCGCTTTTGTTGACTATTTTAATATATCCGCTTCCCGGAGTAAAAGATTCGCCAACGTGTGCCGTTATTTCATCTACTACTCCGTCTACATCGCTATAAACATTGCTTAGATTGGCTGTAGCTTGTGCCGCATTAACATTAGCCTGAACAGTTTTTAACTGATTCTCTAAAGATTCCACATTGGTTTTATCCTGTAGTAATTGTACCTCAGTTCCTATATGTTGATCCCAAAGATTTTTTTGTCTTTCATAAACTGATTTAGCGAGAGCAAGTTGCGCCTCCAGGTTTCCGGTTTGCTGGCGAATGGCATTTACATTTTCCATTGCTACCGTATTATCTAATTTAGCAACTAACTGCCCTTTGTGAACAGGGTCACCCTGTTTTACATAAATCGCTGTTATCAATCCCTGGCCCCTTGGCGTTATGTAGGATATACTTCTTGAATCAACAATGCCCTGCAAATCCAGGTAATGCTTAAAATCCTGAAGAGCTACCGGTGTTATTGCTACTAATTTTGCGTCTTGCTTTGCTACAGCGCTGGTGTCCAGTTTTGCAATTTCTTTTTCCAAAGCGGTAATCTTATCGTCGAGCTTTGATTTATCAGTTTTAAGTTTTTCGAGATCAGCCTTTTTATCATTAAGCGATCCTTCTTTCTTATCTGTATTTCCACATGATGTAGCTATCGTTATGAATAGTATCATCAAACTTAGTCTTGTTAATTTTTGCATTGTATTTTAATTAATGAGATATTTATTTTTTTTAAAGTTTACCAGCAGCCTGCAGGTAATTAACCTTCGCAATAATTGCATCATATATTGAATTGTAGTAGTTATTTTGAGCCATTACCAAATCAGTTTGCGCCTGGTTAATTTCCTGGTTACTACCCAGGCCCTGGTCGTATTTTAATTTGGTTGAATTATAAACCTGCTGGGCCAAATCTATATTTCTCTTTTGATTATCGAGAGTTATTACCGCTGTTCTCATATTAATTCTTGACTGTGCAATATCATTATCGATGGATGCTTTCAATTGCTCAAGATTATTATTTGTTTTTTCAAGATCGAGCCTTGCTTCTTCTATTCTTGCATTTTTAGCGAAGCCTTCAAAAATGGGCACATTCAATCTTAACGCAACAAACGATGAAGTAAAATAGGTACCGTTGAAAAACACTAACTTTTGATTTTGTGAAGTTTTGGAGAAATTACCTGCCAGTGAAAGTGTTGGAAGCTTGCTCAGCTTGTATCTTTTTATCTGATATTCTCCAAGCATTACTGAATTTTCTAATAATTGATATTGTTTACTGTCAGCATAATTATAATTTTCATCAAGAAGGTCTGATTTTATTTGTTCATCAGATAAAGTATCTGTAAGAATAAGAATGTCTGCCTGGGGCATATTCATCAGGAATTTAAGCGCCGCCATGCCCGCATCAAGTTGATTTTGCGTTTTTAATTTTTCTGTTTGAAGATTGCTAAGCTGCACTTGTACTTTATCAACATCTAATTTTTCAGCAAAGCCGTTTTGATAAATAATGCGTGTGTCATGCAATAGCTTTTCATAATCGGAAATATTAGTATCAATAGTTGCTATTTGATTTTTTCCTACCGCAAGCTGGTAATATATTTTATAAACATTCGCCTTAATCTGCTCTTTGGTAACATCGGCTGCTAATTCAGCACTTTTTATTACTGCTTTTCTTGCCTGCAAGCCAACAAAAACCTGTCCATCGAATAACACCTGGTTAAAATCTACCCCGGCAGTTATAGAATACTTCGACCCAAACTGAGCCTCGATAACTCCAAAGTCTGAAGGCGCTACGATGGGATTGCCATTGCCATCTTTTACACCTTCTCCTACTAACACACCATAAGTGCTGGCAGCGATGAAATTTGGAAAGGTTTGTACTCCAACATTTGGATTATAATTCATGCTTGCGCTTCCTGTTATTTTTGGCAGTGCTGCCGCAGTAATTTCTTTATTTTGCTGCTCCTGCATCTTAATATCAATCAAAGCATTTTTTACAGCAACTGCATTTTTTACAGCATAGTCCACTGCATCTTTGGCCCTAAAAGCGTGAGTATGTACTGTATCTTTTTGCTGAGCAATTCCTAACAAAGGAAGAGCGTTTAAAAAGAAACTGAAAATTATTCCATTAATTCTTTTTGATTTCATTGTACTTCAGTTTTATTCTTCCGATTGCTGTCGGAACGTTCTTTTTGATATTTTAATATTAATTTGTAACCCTTCGGGCTGGCAATTCCAAACAGGAAATATTCTATTAACTGTTGATGAAGCATTACCATCTGAAATTTATTTTTAGGAAACAATTGCTCATTGAAAGGCAGCATCATTGTTTCGAGGCGAACTTTAGTAACTACATCAATATTAATTTCAGGCCTGTATAGTTCTTCTGCTATGCCTTTTTCAATATTGTCCTTTACCAGGTCAAACAAATATTTGTATTTATATTCCTTAAATTTTTTATAAGTGCCGGGATAATTTCTTTCAATATCGAAAAGTATGGACGGGTTCATATTATCAAAAATTACCTGCAACATATCCAGCGCCCGAAATACTTCATCTATGGCATTATGAGAATTTAACTTATAACTTTCACAACATTTTTTATTAAACTGTAACATGTCAACAATTACCTCATCTACTAATCCTGTTTTGTCGGAAAATGAGTGATAAATTGTTTTTTTTGAAACACCTAATTGGTTGGCAATCTCATCCATTGTAACAGATTTTATTCCATACCTCCGGAAAAGTTCATCTGCTTTCTGTTTTATTCGGTCTTTTATTTCCATCGAGGTGCAAAACTAAGGAAACTATTTTAGTTGCCAAAGTTTCCAATATTATTTTTTTATTAACATCGGAATTTTCGGGATGAACGGCAACTGAATCTAACTGAAAATAAGAACGAAGTATGTGAGGTTTTGAGGCGATTTTAAATATAACCAAATCTAGAACACCCATCTTTTAAAAGTCTTCAGGAAAATCTTCAGGATTCTCATATTTTTCACAAAATTCTTTGGTAACCCTTATTATTTCAGCATAATCTTCCCTGCTGTGGATTTCACTTTGCATAACAGAAATACAGTCTCCGATTTTTTGAGGCCGGTCAAAATACCTGTAAAATTTTATATACAAATCGATATGATGTCTGCGAATGTATCTTTCATAACACCAATAATAATCTTTTATCCATTGTGTAGTTTCCTCAATAGTATATTCATTGTCCATAAATATATTTCTTGCTTATTAGCTGTTTTGATCTACACTAAAATTACAAATTCCGCTCAATAATTTTTTGCGAATTTATTGGCATAACATTGAATCAACGGCACAAAACTTACCTTTATTTTTAATTTTATATTGTATGCCACAATCAGTACGTTACCAGAAAATAATTCAATATTTTTTGCAGGGATTGCTCATCCTCGGTCCGGTTTCAATTACTATATATTTTATTTATGAAATTTTTGATAAGATCGATAGCATCCTCAGGCCTGTAATAAATATTCCGGGTATCGGTTTTATTATAATAATTGGTTTTATTATTACTACGGGTTATTTAAGTTCTTTTTTTGTAATGAGCCGCATCTTATCCGTAATAGATAAATTCCTGGAAAGAACACCAGGTATAAAACTTTTTTATTCTTTTGTACGCGATTTTTTTGAAGCATTTGCCGGCAATAAAAAAAAATTTACCAAAAGTGTATTGGCGAGTGTTGATGATACAGATATATGGCGTGTTGGTTTTATAACCCAGGATGATATGAGCAGTTTTGGAATGGAAAATTATGTTGCTGTTTATTTGCCTATGGCTTATTCAGTGGCAGGGAATGTTTATATTGTTCCAAAAGGAAGAATAAAGCCCATCACAAATATAAGCGCTACACAATCTATGAAGTTTGCAGTAAGTGGTGGCGTAACCGAAACCGGTGCCGAAATTACCCATGATGAGTTAGACAGTTAAATTGACCGTTATTAAAAATTTTATTATTGAAAAAAATTCTGCTTGTCGTTTGCCTTGTTTCCATAACTGTCAAAAGCTATTGCTGGGGATTTTATGCGCATAAAAAAATAAATTATCTCGCTGTTTTTTTGCTGCCTCCCCAGATGTTGATTTTATATAAACCAAATATTGAATTTATAACAGAGCATGCCGTTGATCCCGATAAAAGGCGATATGCAGTAGCGGCAGAAGGTCCAAGACATTATATAGATATTGATCATTATGGAAAATATCCTTACACTGAGCTACCTCATAATTACAATGATGCAATTGCCAAATTTGGGGAAGATACTATAATAGGAAACGGTATTGTGCCGTGGCATATACAGATAATGTTAACCAGATTAACGAAGGCTTTTAAAGAAAAGAATTTTTCTTCCATAATGAAGAACAGTGCTGAGATAGGCCACTACATTGCTGATGCACATGTGCCTTTGCATGCAAGTAGTAATCATAACGGTCAATTCACAAATCAAATAGGGATACATGCTTTTTGGGAAAGCAGAGTTCCGGAATTATTAGCAGATAAGCAATTTGATTTTTTTATTGGCAAGGCAGTATATATAAAAAATCCCGGAGCTTTCATTTGGGAGAGGGTGTTAGAAAGCGGCAGGGAAGCAGATTCTGTTTTATCAATTGAAAAAGAATTATCTAATCAATTTCCCGGTGATAAAAAATATTCTTTTGAGAACAGAAATAATGTTTTAGTGCGCCAATACTCTTCTGAGTATACAATAGCCTATAATAAAAAATTGAATGGCATGGTAGAACATAGAATGAGACAAGCCATATTCGCTGTCGCATCTTTCTGGTACACCGCATGGGTAAATGCAGGCCAGCCCGATCTTTCAACTTTAAGCACACAAACATTTTCAGAAAAAGATTTAAAGGACTTTGAAGATCTTAATGAAAAATGGCAAAGCGGGAAAATTACAGGCAGGGAAGAATAGCTGTTTAATTTCTTAATTTTGTTACCTCCAGGGGAGTCCTTTGGACTAATTTTTTATAAATGACAGAAGTTATTCCTGAAGTGCTAAGCAAAAAAAAGTTAATACATAATTTTAACGGGGGACCATCTATTCTTCCAAAAACTGTTTTTGAACAGGCATCAAAAGCTGTATTGAATTACAATAATACGGGCTTGTCTATTCTTGAAATCGGCCATCGCACCAAAGAATTCCAGGCTATAATGGACGAGGCAAGATTGTTGGTAAGAGAGTTGATGAATCTTGATGATGACCATGAAGTTTTGTTTTTGCATGGCGGCGCTTCTACTCAATTTATGCAGGTGCCTATGAACCTGCTCAATGAAAAAGATACCGCTGCTTATGCTGACACGGGAGTATGGAGTACCAAGGCATTGAAAGAAGCCAAACTTTTTGGAAATGTAAATATTGCCTGCAGTTCAAAAGATACCAACTACAATTATATTCCTAAAGATTTTGCCATCCCTAATGATGCAACTTATTTTCATATTACAACCAACAATACGATTTACGGAACACAATGGCAAAACATTCCAGGTGTAAGTATGCCGCTGGTGGCAGATATGTGCAGCGACATTTTCAGCAGGCAAAGAGATTTTAATTCTTTTGCATTAATATATGCAGGGGCACAAAAAAACATGGGACCCGCCGGAGTAAATCTTGTTGTAGTAAATAAAAATATTCTTGGCAAAGTGAAACGTGCATTACCAACAATTATGGATTACGGCAATCATATAAAAGAAGGCAGTATGCTCAATACACCTCCCGTATTTGCTGTATATGTTTCTATGCTTACACTTCAATGGCTGAAACAACAGGGAGGCATAGACGCAATTGAAAAAATTAATAATGAAAAAGCTGAATTGCTATACAACGCAATTGACAACAGCTCTCTTTTTAGAGCTACAGCTGCAAAAGAAGACAGGAGTAAAATGAATGCCTGCTTTGTAATGAATGATACTTCTCTTGAAAAACAGTTTCTCGATTTTGCTGAGCAACATGGAATTTATGGAATTAAAGGACATAGGTCAGTAGGCGGTTTCAGAGCATCTATTTATAATGCACTGCCATTGAGCAGTGTTGAATATTTGATTGAAGTGATGAGAGAATTTGAAAACAATATTTAACTCCATTTGAAATAATACTACTACAGCATTTCTTTAAACAGGTTTTTAAAAATCTATTGGGATAGAAAAATCTAAAATTACATATGTGCAGTTTTTATCACCATCGATTGCATATATTTGCACCCCTTACAAATTAGGCTACTACCAGTTATAATCAATATAAAATGATTTCAATTACACCTTTTAAAGCACTCAGACCCCAGGCTCAATTTGCCAAACAGGTGGCATCAAGGCCTTATGATGTATTAAACAGTAAAGAAGCTAAGATTGAAGCCCAGGGGAACCCTTTTTCTTTTTTGCATATTACAAAAAGTGAAATTGATCTTCCTTCAAATATTGATATTCACAGCGAAGCTGTCTATCTGAAAGCGAAAGAAAATCTTGATGCTTTTATAAGCCGGCCGGTACTTTTTAACGAAAGCAAACCTTGTTATTATATTTATCAATTAATAATGAATGGTAAAAGCCAGACGGGGCTTGTGTGCTGCAGCTCCGTAAATGATTATGAAAATGGGCTTATAAAAAAGCATGAATTTACAAGACCCGAAAAAGAAGCTGACCGCATCGCACATATAAAAACTACAGGCGCACAAACAGGAAATGTTTTTCTTGCATTCAGAGATGTTGATGAATTGAATGAGCTTATTGAAAAATGGAAGACTGAAAAAAACGCTATCTATAACTTTACTTCAGACGATGATATTCAGCATACAGTATGGGTTGTAAGCGATGAAAAAATTATCAAACGCATTACAGAAATTTTTAAAACAAAAGTTTCCTGTACTTATATAGCTGATGGACATCATCGTGCAGCATCTGCAGCTAAAGTAAAATATGAGTTAGGCGATTATGAAGAAGCCGGATATTTTCTTACTACTTTATTTCCCGCAGAGCAATTACATATTATGGATTATAACAGGGTGGTAAAAGATTTGAATGGCTTATCACATGAAGAATTTCTTGACAGAATTAATAAAAATTTTACTGTAGAAAAAGAAGAGGAAGCTTATGCACCCCAAAGCCTCCATAATTTTGGGATGTATTTTGATGGCGCCTGGTATAAGCTTACGGCATTAGATGGCACTTTCTCAACAGACCCGATCGGAATACTCGATGTTACTATTTTACAAAATAATTTGTTAGAGCCTGTATTAGGTATTAAAGATCAGCGAACCGATAAAAGAATAGATTTCGTTGGCGGCATAAGGGGACTTACAGAACTGGAGAAAAAAGTAAAAAGTAAAGAAATGAAAGTTGCTTTCAGCCTGTATCCTGTGAGCATTCAGCAATTATTTGATATTGCCGACACGGGTAATGTAATGCCTCCTAAAAGTACCTGGTTCGAGCCTAAACTGCGTGACGGATTATTTACGCATTTAATTTGCTAAGTATATATTCCTTACAGTAATCATAATTTCTTTTTGGTAAAGTTTCAGTCGTAAAACTATTTTTTATCTTTATTCAATGAAAAAAATTCTGCTGCTCTCTTGTTTTTTATTTTTATATATGCTTGTATTTTCCCAATCTGATGACATTGAAAAGCTTCATGAAAACGCAAAAGCGTTTATGCGCCAGGGTGACTATGCCAATGCTTCCCTTATATTAGTAAGAGCGCAAAGCCAGGCACCGGATAATATTGAAATAATCAAAGACCTTGCCTTTGATTATTATCTTCAAAAAGAAAATGAAAAGGCATTAGAAACAATAAAACCGGTTCTGGAAAAGAATAATGCCGATGACCAGGCTTACCAGATTGGAGGCAATATTTACAGGGCTTTAGGACAGGATAAAGACGCAGACAAACTTTATAAAAAGGCTATTAAAGACTATCCGCATAGTGGTCCATTATATAACGACTATGGCGAAATGCTTTGGAGTAAGCAGGATGTAATCGCAATAAAGATATGGGAAAAAGGCATTCAGCAGGATCCTTCTTATGGAAGCAACTATTACAATGCCTGTAAATATTATTTTCTTACTACCGATAGAATCTGGAGTGTTCTTTATGGTGAAATATTTATAAATATTGAATCGTTTACTTCGCGTACAGCCGAAATAAAAAATATTTTATTAGATGCTTATAAAAAACTTTTTGCCAATGCCGATCTGCTTGCAAATAGTAAAGACAAAAACAAATTTGAAGTTGCCTATTTAACAACAATGAACAAACAAAGCAGTGTTGCAATAAATGGTTTAAATGCTGAAACGCTTACTATGATAAGAACAAGATTTATTCTTGACTGGGACCAGGCATATTCAACAAAATTTCCTTTCAGCCTTTTTGATAAACAGAAGCAATATTTAGAAGAAGGGTTGTTTCCCGCATACAATCAATGGATCTTTGGGGCAGCTCAAAATCTTTCTTATTATCAAAACTGGATAAGTACACATACGGAAGAATACGCTGCCTTTACTAAATTTCAGGAGGGAAGAATTTTTAAAGTTCCGGAAGGCCAATATTATCATTAGAAGATTCGTTTTCGACCAGGGCTGATAAATTCTTATTTGAATTTATTTCGCTTATTTGTTTAATTTAGAATCCTATCGGTTTTCAATAAAAAATTTAAGGAGCTGTTACTTTAATTTTTCATTTTATGACTGAACCTACAAGATTGTTTGATTGTATTGAATGGCAATTGCAAAAAGGAGCTGTTCATACTGTTATGGCTGCAAAAGAAAACGGCAGTTGGAAAGAATATTCTATACAGGAAGTTGCTGATATCGTAAATAAACTGAGCGCCGGTTTGTTGAAGATGGGATTTGGCTTAGGTGACAGTTCAGTAGAGGGAAGAGATAAAATCGCAGTTATTTCAAAAAACAGGCCCGAGTGGCTAATGCTCGATCTTGCGGTTCAACAAATAGGCGCTGTGCTCACACCGGTTTATCCTACTATAAATGAATTGGAGCTTGAATTTATTTTAAAAGATGCAGCAGTAGAAATAATTTTTGTGAATGATGCGCCGCTCGCTGAAAAAGTAAACAATATTCAAGCAAATCTTCCTGGTTTAAAACAGATTTTTTCATTTGAAAAAACTGATAATGTAAATCATTGGACAGAAATTTTATGTGATGATGAAATCTATTTAAAAGAAGTGAAATCTATTTCAGAAAAAATAAAATACGAAGACCTTGCTACTATAATTTATACATCAGGAACAACCGGAAAGCCAAAGGGAGTAATGCTGTCACATAGAAATATTTTAAGCAACGTACTTGATAGTTTGCCTTGTTTTCCGCCAGGCGATAATTTAAAAGCATTAAGTTTTTTGCCACTCAATCATATTTTTGAGCGAATGATTAGTTACCTGTATTTACTTAAGAGCAGTTCTATTTATTATGCAGAAAGTATGGATACTATTGCGGATAATTTAAGAGAAGTGAAACCTAATTTATTTACAACAGTACCGCGGTTACTTGAAAAAGTTTATGAAAAAATAATGCAGAAGGGAGAAGAACTTTCGGGAATTAAAAGAAAATTATTTTTTTGGGCTCACGGACTGGCAGAAAAATTTGAAATAAATAAAAACCAGGGATTTTTATATAATGTACAGCTTTCAATTGCTAATAAAATGATTTTTAATAAATGGCGTGAGGCTCTTGGAAATGAATTGATATGTATCATAAGTGGTGGCGCTGCCTGCCAGGTAAGGCTTATCCGAATTTTTACTGCTGCTAAAATTCCGGTTATGGAAGGGTATGGACTTACAGAAACTTCGCCGGTAATAAGTGTTAACCGGTTTGCGGAAGAAGACAGAATGTTCGGAACCGTAGGCCCTTTAATAAAAAATGTGGAAGTAAAAATTGCAGCTGACGGTGAAATACTATGTAAGGGACCAAATGTAATGATGGGCTATTATAAAAGGCCGGACCTTACAGCTGAATCAATGGAAAATGGATGGTACAAAACAGGAGACATTGGGATGATGATTGACAACAAATTTTTGAAAATAACCGATCGTAAAAAGGAAATGTTTAAAACGAGCGGGGGCAAATATGTTGCGCCGGTAGCCATTGAAATGAAATTAAAGGAATCTCCTTATATAGAAAACATAATGGTAATTGGTGCCGAACAAAAGTATGTAGGCGCTTTAATAATTCCTTCATTTAGTAACTTAAAAGAATGGGCTAAACAGCACAAAATAAACTTTACCAACAATCAAGAAATGATAAATAATCCCGATGTGAAAGAATTATATAAAAAAGAAGTAGAACACTATAACGCTCAGTTCAATCATGTAGAACAAATAAAAAAATTTGAATTACTGCCTCGTGACTGGAGTGTTGAGACCGGCGAAATGACTCCCAAATTAAGCCTCAAAAGAAAAGTAATTATGGAAAAATATAAGGACGCGGTTCAGAGAATTTATTAACTGCGTCTATACTACCACGTTAATCATTTTATTTTTTACGAAAATTATTTTTTTAGGCTGTTTCCCCTCTATCCATTTTTGAACGATGTCATTGTTCAATGCAATTTTTTCAACTTCATCCTGCGAAGCATCAAGCGAAATATTGATAGTCGTTCGCATTTTACCATTGATTGAAACTGGGTATTCTTTTTCCGATTCTATTAAATATTTTATTTCGAGTTTTGGATAAACTGCATCAAGAATTGTTACCTCACCCTTACCCTCTCCAAAGGAAAGGGAATTGATTGCATGATATAATTCTTCTGCAATATGCGGGGCATAAGGAGTTAACAAAATAAGTAATGGTTCCAGTATTTCTTTCTTATGGCATTTTAAATCCGTCAGTTCATTTACACAAACCATGAAGGCACTAACTGCTGTGTTATACGAAAATCGTTCTGTGTCTTCCTCAATTTTTTTGATGGCTTTGTGCAATACTTTTAATTCGGCATCAGTGGCCTCACCCCCCGCCCTCTCCAGGGGAGAGGGAGCCGAGGAAGTCCATAATGGTCCTTTTATCTCATCATAAAATAAACGCCATAATTTTTTTAAGAAGCGATGAACGCCTTCAATGCCTTTGGTGTCCCATGGTTTGCTGGCTTCAACAGGACCAAGAAACATTTCATACATGCGG